>CAZSTU010000116.1:0-8209 GCA_964609745.1 uncultured Halanaerobiaceae bacterium | reverse complement strand
ATAACTGAACTAAAAAAATCAGACTTATGCTATGTACTGGAAGGAATACACCTTAAAGGTGAAGATGATACTGCAGCCTTTTTTTCTCTTAAAAATATATTGTGGAAAGAAACTATATCTCCCTATTATGGTTTTGGTCTGGAATTAACAAAAAGAGCCAACTATCAGTTATTTACAGGGGTAAATATTACCCGGCATTTTTATCTTGAAACAAAATTTATTAACACAAAAGGAGAATTTGAAGATAGTGAATTTTATTCTGCCGCTGGTTTCCAGCTTAATTTTTAAGGAGGATTAATATGATGAATAAAATAGGTACTGGAGTTTTTATATCTTTAATCTTTATTTTTATTTTTTCTACATTAGCTTCTGCTTCTGTCAATATGAGCTGGAGTTTTGAGATTTTCAATAATCCCAATGCCCGACAGGTGGCACATACTATTGCTAAAGCTCAAAATGAAATGACAGAGGAAGAAAAAGATCCGATTGCTGATTTCACTGACGGGCTGGAACGCAGGATGCAAAGTAGTGTTCAGCGAGAGATCATGGATATGATTATGGATGATGAAGAGGTTGCTGCCGGTGAGTATGAGGTGGGGGATTTGATTGTTGAAGTTGCAGAAGACCCTGCTACCGGAAATGTAATACTGGAGATAACAAATACTGAGACAGGTGAGACGACCATTGTAGAATATTCTACTGATGATTGGCCTACTGAATATAGTTCAAATTATTAAATTATTTTAAGTAAAAGGAGGTATATTATATGGAAGAAGTAATAGCTGTTTTGCTTGCATTTACTCTTCTGGCTGGGGGTCCGGCTGCTTTTCAACAGGAAGATGATGTTGTGATAGAAAATGAGGATCCTGCCAGTCTGATGGAAGAAATCCAATCCAGTTCTGATAAAATTAAAGTATCTGAGCCGAATGTTACTACCGCCACTCAACTGCTGGCTTCTTTACCTGAGCCTGACGATGATAAAAAAGCTACTTTATCTGTATATAAGATTAGTGATGAAACAGGTGAATATGATGAAAAGGGTTCTCCTGTAGTAACTCAGGGAGCTACTGAAATGCTGGTTACCGCCCTGGAAAGATCCAGACAGTTTAAAATTCTGGATAGACTAAATTTTGATGATTTTATGAATGAACAGAATCTTGTTAGTAATAAGCGAACAGGGGAAACACAGCCGGTACTGGGAAAAATGACAGGAGCTGAGTATGTTATCGGTGGGGCAATTACTGAATACCAGATAGATAGGGAATCTGGAGGTATTGGGCTTAAAATAGCAGGAAAAGGTGGTTCACAGGAATACGCTGTAGCCAGCTGTGCAATAGATCTCAGGCTTACTGATACTACAACAGGTGAGGTTGTATGGTCTAAAAGTTTAAAAGGTAAAATCCGGGGTGAGAAAGTGGGTTTACAGGCCTTTTCTTTTATGGGGGAAAATATTGTTGAATTTGAAACAGGTCGTGGTAAACAGGAGGTAATTAATTTAGTAGTACGAACTTTACTGGAAGAAGGGGTTTATGAATTATATGAGAGTGATATTTTTGATGAATAATAGCTGTTCCCTGGAAAAAAGGGGGATATCATGAAAAAAATTGGTATAATTGCAATAATAATTTTTATGGTAGTATTTATTAATGGTTGTGATTATTTTTGGGAAGAGGATACAGGTCCCACTGGTTATAAATACTTGAGTTTAAAATTGGACAAACCCTATAGTGGGGAATTTATAAATCCCAAAGGTCCGGGTAGACTTGCTTATAAAGAAGTTGAGAAAGTAGAAATTATTTTTGAGATTACGGAAGGTTACGAGTTTCTGGACTGGCAGGGGGAAAATGGTGATGAGGTTGAGAAACTCGAAAGGGAAGATAATAAATATAAGGCTAAGATAATAATGGATAAAGATAAAGAAGTTATACCTGAAGTTAAAATCAAAGATTTTATGGTTGTTGATAAAGAACCGGGTGACGGAGAAGAAGTCTCCTATAATGAGATAGAAGAGATAATAATCACATTTAATAATGAAATCAAGAATGATGATCTGCCCGATTTAGAAATAAAACCGGAGGGAGAAGATAATGAAATTGATTATAGAGGAGAGATGGAAAATAATCAGGTGATTTTAGAATTAAGAGATTATTTGGATTTTGGAAAGGAGTATACAGTAAACTTTGGGGAAACTTTCCTTGATGTAGATGGTAATATTTTAAATAATTCAGCAGACTTCAGTTTTACGATGGAAGAGGATAAGTACCCACCATATACTCCAAATTCAGCAGTTGATCCAGATGAAAACGATGGTGAGGTGACACTGGTCTGGGAAAGAGTGAGGGATAAACCGGAAGAAATTGTTGATGTATATGCCCAAAAATATTATATTTATCGCGGTACAGAGGAAGATGATGAAGAAAACTTTGATAAAATTGCTGAAATAAAAGATGATAATTATGATATTCCTGACGATGAATTAGATGATAGAATAACCCAGATGGAATGGATAGATGATGATGTTAACCTTTCTCAAGAAACCTACTATTATTATATAACTGCTGTAGATGAAAATGGAAACGAGAGTGACCCCAGTACCGTAAGGGATACAGACTAATAATGGTAATTTATTTAAAGATAGGATGAACGACCCTGGCCCGATGTTGAGGGTTGAGGTCGTTTTTTATTTGAATAAAAATATATGATATTTTCCATAACAATTTATTTTTATATATTATGTTATTGTAAAAATAACTAAATTAAGGTGTTTTATTTACGATTTATTCTATATATGTTTTAAAGATAGTTTGGTGACAACAGGAGTATTTTCAGAGTTTTTAAAATAAAAATATGATAAAAACATGAAATTTGTCTAAAAATAAAGGTATATATTGTTATATATTGAATTATATTATATAAGCAAATTTACAGAAGAGAAATTCTGTCAAAATTTGTTTAAAAAATGCAGGTAGAATGAAAATAAGGCTGTTACTGAAAAAAGACTTTTATTTTACTAATTTACAAAATATTCTAACAAAAAAAGGGAGGAGGAGAGAGTGATTAATTTAAATTTAAGAAAAAAATTTTTCTTGCTTTTTCTATTTGTAGGTATTGTTCCTTTAATAATAGTCAGTTATCTCCTGTATAATAATGCCAGGGATGAGATAGAGACAAAAACTTACAATGCCATGGAAATGTACGGGGGTATAACAACAGCAGAATTAGATGATTATTTTGCTGAAAGAGAAGGTGATATAAAAGTATTTGCGACCACAGGTGAAGTATATGAAGGCATGAATGATCTCAAAGAAAATGACTGGCAGTTAGATAATGAAGAGTGGCAGCAAAGGGAAACACAACTAAATGACCTTGCACCAACTCTTGTAGAAGAATATGGTTATGATTTTGCCTTTATTACTGATCCGGATGGTAGAGTAGTTTACAGTACAACAGATAGGGTGGAGACTGGAACTGATCTGTCAGATCGTGAATATATTCAAAAAAGCCTGGAGAGACAAACGAGCTGGTCAGAACTCTTTTACTCTGATGTGACCAATGAGAACTCACTGGTACTTTCAGAACCCATTTACAGTGAGGCAAATAGAGGAGAGGTCATTGGTACAGCTAATTTATATATGGATCAATCCGGGATTGACAGTATAGTTCATGATGGTCTGGGAGAACTGGGAGAGTCAGCTGATGCTTATTTAGTTAATGAAGAAGGTCTTTTGCTGACAAATACCCTGCTGGGTGAATACACAAGTGGAGCCGCCCTTGAAGAGAGTATAGACACCAGAGCAGTGGAATTGCTGGAAGAGGAGATAGAAGATGGTAATTATGATTTTAATGCAACTGACGAATATGAAGAATATCGCGGTATACCTGTGCTGGGAGAGTTAAGGGTTGCCAGGCTGGGTGATACACCGGCTGGACTTATTGTAGAGGTGGATCAATCCGAAATCTTTGCAGGGTTAAACCGGCTGAGAAATTTCGTTTTCATAGCAGTGGCTGCAGCGGCAGTACTGGCTATTTTGGTATCATATTTCAGTGTTAATTCAATCTTTAATGCCCTGGATAAATTCAGAGACTTATTTTCAGAAATGGCCCTGGGAAACTTATCGGTCAGTTTTCCCATAAAACAGGTCAACTGCTCAGAAATAATGGATTGTGGAGTAGAGTCCTGTCCTGATTTTGAAAAAAACGGTGTAACCTGCTGGTTTGATGTGGGTAGTTTTGCCCCTGAATTTGATAAAGAAATACACTGCCCTAAAATAACTACAGGTGAGTATGATTCCTGTAAAGAATGTAAGGTATATAAAATGGTAAATAAAAATGAAATACAGACCCTGGGCGCCTGGTTTAATAAATTAGGGGATAGTTTACGTGAGGTAATTTCACAGATACATAATGTAACTTCCAATCTATCTGCCTCAAGTGAAGAACTGGCTGCCTCCAGTCAGGAAATATCAGCTTCAGCTGAACAGGTGGGTAATGCCATACAGGAAGTTGCCTCAGGAGCAGAAGAACAATCAGCTCAGGTGGAAGAAACAAGAGATAGTGTGGAAAATATGGCTTCAGAGATAAATAATATTGAAAATATGTCAGAAAACATGGATGAACAGGCAGATATTGTTATGGACAGCCTAAGCCAGGGAGAAAAATCTGTACAGGATTCCATCAATGAAGTTCAGGCTGTAAATGATCAGGCAGGAAAGGTGGCAGAGAAAATAGGTGCCCTTGGTGAACTGTCACGCAAAATAAATGAAATAGTGGAGATGATCAATGGAATAGCAGAACAGACCAACCTGCTGGCTTTAAACGCAGCCATTGAAGCTGCCAGAGCAGGTGAAGCAGGCAGAGGTTTCAGTGTTGTTGCCGATGAAATTAGAGAACTTGCTGAAGAATCTTCTCAGGCTACAGAAGAGATAAGTGATTTAATTAATGAGGTACAGAATAATGTAGACAGTGCAGTGACTGAGATGAACCAGGCTGAAGAAGTAGTGGACAATAGTGTGGAAGCCATAGAGATTACAGAACAAGTATTTTCAGATATCAAAGATGCATCCAGTAACTTGCAGCAGTTAATAGAAAATATATCTTCCCGAACAAAAGAAATGGCTGAAAATAGTGGCGAGGTTAAAGAAGCTATGGGGCAGATTGCATCTGTCAGTGAAGATGCGGCCAGCAGTGCAGAAGAAGTTGCGGCTTCAAGTGAAGAACAGGCCTCATCCACTCAGGAGATAGTGGAAGCTTCTGAGGACCTGGCTCAAATGGCCGAGGAGTTGTCAAAAACAGTTTCTCATTTTAAAATGTAATAATTTTATCTTTCAATTAAGCCCTCTGTACCTTGTGGTACAGGGGGTTTTTTAAGTGAAATAATAAATTTGGAACTTGCATAAGTATGTTAAATTAGAGATAATAAGTATGAGGAGGTATAAAATGAAACCCCAGCAGTATTTCATAATAGTTATGGCCACTGTTTTTTTTATAATTTCTGTGGGTTTAATGTCAGTAAGCCTTGCCGAGGATATATACCCGGCCTTGATCATTGTTTATGATGATGGGTATACAGAAGATGTTGAAAAAGCTCTGCCCGTTCATGAGAAGATGGGTGTGCCTGCTGTCTCGGCAGTTAATCCAGATACTCTGGGCAATGAAGGTATTATGGATGAGAGGGATTTAAAAAAACTGTACGATTCTGGCTGGGAGATTGCAAGCCATGGACTTTATCACTCTGCCCTAACATTAAATAAGGTGATAGTTAGGGCCCAAAAAGGAGACATGCGCCTCAGGGTAAGTAATGCGACATTAATAGAAGATCGCTATAATTATCTATTATATAATGTATATACAGGAGATAGTGAAGAAGTTGAAATTGCAGAAAGCAATGATGAAAAAAATGAGCTTAAACTGGAGGAAAAACTACAAAAAGATTATTCAAAAGAGGGTACATATGTAAAATTGACACAAAAAGCTCTAAAAAAAGAAATTGGTGATTCAAAGGAAAAATTAAATGAACTGGGATTTGAAGTAAGAAGTTTTGTTTATCCATATAATGGGGTTATCGAAGAAGCAGAAGAGATAGTGAGACAGAACTATAAACTGGCCAGGGGAGGCAGAAAAGAAGGAGAGGATTTTCCGGAAGCATTTATTAATACCCCGCCACTTGATTATTATAGATTAAAGGGTGTTAGTTTTGAAACTGATAGGTTAACCACTGAAGATCTGGATCAACTTTTGAATAAAACGGTTGATCTTCAGGGGCTGCTTATTCTTTATGCCCATACCGGTCAGGAGGGATTTGATAGTGAAAGACTGGAATATATATTGAGAACAGCCCGGATATTGCGTATAAACGTTATTACTCTAAAGGATTTAAGTTCTTATCTGGATTAATATTTATTAAATTTTTATAATTTATATTAATTATAATTTGACACAAGCAGATGGTTTAAGGCTATTTTGTTGCAAGAAAAATTAGCCTGAAGAATCAAAAAATTTCCTCGTTTTGGGAGGAGTTTTGTATGATTTGTTGAATTATTTTTATTAACTAATCATTTAAATATTCAAATATTAATTTTTGGGGAGGACAACTATGGCTACAATCAAACTGGATGAACTGGATCCGATTATTGGGAAGTATTCTGATAAAAAAGGTAATTTGATCCCTGTTCTTCACGAAATTCAAGAAAAAATTGGTTATCTACCACTAGAAGTACAGGAATATGTCAGTAAAAAGCTTTCAGTTCCCCTCAGTAAAGTATATGGGGTAATATCATTTTACTCATTTTTTAATTCAAGCCCCAGGGGGGAGCATATCATTGGAGTATGTATGGGCACAGCCTGTTATGTGAAGGGGGCTGAGGATATACTTGATTCCCTGCAGGAACATCTTGATATCTCTGCCGGGGAAACAACTGATGATGAAAAATTTACTATGACTGTTACCCGCTGTCTGGGAACCTGTAGTATGGCACCGGTAATTATGATTGATGACAAAGTTTATGGTGAGTTGACTCCTGAAAAGGTTCCAGAAATTTTGCAAAGCTATTAAGAGGTGAATATAATATGGAAAAAGAAGTGTTAATCTGTGCCGGAACCGGCTGTCTTTCAGCTGGAGCTGAAGACATAGAAAATAAGTTGAAGGAAGAACTGCAAAAAAGAGAACTAACAGGTGATGTATCTTTAAAAGAAGTGGTCAGCCGTACCGGATGTGTCGGTCCCTGCAGCCATGGTCCGATTTTAATTGTCAAACCGGAAAATACTTTTTATGGTCATCTTAAAGAGGAAGATGTACCTCGTATAATTGAGGAACATCTTATTGATGGAAAACCTGTAGAAGATTTACTTTTAGAGGAAAGTGGACATAAGGTAAAAGATTATAGAGAACTGGAATTTATGAAGGGGCAAAAACGTATTGCCCTGCGTAATACAGGTATTATCGACCCAGAAAATATTGATGATTATCTCAAAAGGGATGGTTATCAGGCCTTAAAACAGGTATTAAACAGGATGGAACCCGAAGAGGTAATTATGACAGTAAAAAAATCAGGCCTTAGAGGCCGGGGGGGAGCAGGTTTCCCTACAGGTCAAAAATGGGAATTTACCCGCCAGGCTGATGGTGAGGAAAAATATGTAGTCTGTAATGCTGATGAAGGTGATCCAGGGGCTTTTATGGACCGCAGTATTCTGGAGGGAGATCCACATAGTATTATTGAAGCAATGATTATTGCCGGTTTTGCCATTGGAGCAGAACAGGGTTATGTATATGTCAGGGCAGAATACCCTCTGGCCGTTAATAATTTACGTACTGCTTTAGAACAAGCACGGGAGCGGGGATTTCTGGGTGCAAACATTTATGATACTGACTTTTCCTTTAATCTTGAGATCAGAGTAGGAGCGGGAGCCTTTGTCTGTGGTGAGGAAACAGCTCTTATGGCTTCTATTGAGGGTGAAAGAGGCCATCCCAGCCCCAAACCGCCCTTTCCGGCTCAGGCGGGACTGTGGGGCCAGCCTACCTTAATCAATAATGTGGAGACCTTTGCCAATATTGTTCCCATTATTCTTAATGGGAGTGAGTGGTTTGATAAAATAGGTACCGAAAACAGCAGTGGGACAAAGGTATTTGCCATAGCCGGGGATGTAAAACAGACCGGTCTGGTGGAGGTTCCCATGGGTACTACCTTAAGAGAGATTATATTTGATATAGCAG
>CAZSTU010000115.1:0-8314 GCA_964609745.1 uncultured Halanaerobiaceae bacterium | reverse complement strand
GTCTGTCAAGTAAATTATCTGGCTGACCCTCTGGAAAGACATAATGGTGATCAACGGTTGTAGTACAGCCTGTCTTTAATAGTTCTCCAGTGGCCAGCAATGTACTGTAATATACTGCCTCTTCAGTAAGGTTGGCCCAAATAGGATACAGTGTTTTTAACCAGTCAAAAAGTTCAACATTCTGTACCTCCCCAATATTACGGGTCAGGGTCTGATAAAAATGATGATGGGTATTTATCAAACCGGGAAAGAGAAAATAATCACTGCCATCTATAACTTCATCAGCCTCAGCCTTTATATTCGATTCAATTTTACTAATTTTATTTTCCTCAATTAAAAGGTCATAATCCTGATATCTATTTCTCTTTTCATCCATAGTAATTAATTCTTTTATATTTTTAATCAGTATTGAAGACATATAGTCTCACTCCTTATAGGCTCACCTCTGGCTGTTTTTATATCATATCCTGCCGGCTTAAAAGCTAACTTTCTAAAGGGCTTTTGTGTGAGCTCTAGACTTACACTCCATCTAAAACTAATTATTGCCCTTATTATCCTCTGCCACACTCTCTATGGCTTCAATAATCTGTTCATAACCGGTACAGCGGCAGAGATTACCTTCAATGGCAGTCTTTATCTCATCTCTGTTCGGTGTGGGATTTTTATTGAGAAGGGCCCGGGCTGACATTAACATCCCCGGTATACAGAAACCACACTGTACTGCCTGTTTTTCTATAAAGGATTTTTGTAGAGGATCAAGTTCACCATCAACTTCAAGCCCTTCAACAGTTAAAACCTCACTACCATCTACCTGTGCTGTAAGTACCATACAGGAATGTACCGCCTTACCGTCAAGAATCACGGTACAGGCACCACACTCACCAACACTGCACCCTTCTTTTACTCCAGTAAGGCGCAGTCTCTCCCGCAGTGTATCTAATAATCTTTCATCAGGATTAACATCAAGTTCATATTCCTTTCTATTTACTGTCAGTGTCACCTGTAGAGTATCACTCATTGGATTCAACCTCCTTTATTACAGCTTCCAGGGCTCTTTTGACCAGGGTGGAAATAGCCGGCTTCTTGTAGGGAGTCGACCAGCGGGTACCGGTGATTTCCACCATTTCTTCGGCAGCCTTTTCTCCTGCCTTTTCCAGGTCAATTTCATCTATACTGGTGTTATTGACCATCTCTTCTACCCCGGAAAAAGCTTGAGGTGAGGGGGTTGCAGAACCGGGAACAATATGTGTATCATAAAACCTATTATTTTCATCAACCTTTGCTGCTACCGCTGTATTCAATCTGGCTATGGTTACAGCCTGTCTCCTCCCAATTTTTTGGAAATTACTATAAAAGGGTTCATCAGTAACAGGTATTCTGACAGACTTTAAAATTTCATCATTTTTAATATCAGTTCTATATGGTCCTGTGACAAATTCAGGAATACTGAGTGTCCTTTCCGTTGATGATGATTTTACCACAACCTCGGCTTCAAGGGCTATCAGAGGTGGCAGTAAATCTGCAGCCGGTGAGGCATTAACGATATTTCCCCCTATTGTCCCTCTGTTGCGGATCTGGGTGGAACCAATGGTCTCTGCCGCCTGAGACAGCACCCTGTATTTGCTATTTATTATCTCGTTTTCCACAATATCGCTGTGAGTTACAAGTGAACCAATTTCCAGCCAATCTTCATCTTTCTTTATTTCTTTTAATTCCTGCAGTCGAGAAATATCCAGCAGATAATCCATTTCTTCGTTTTTTATATCCTGATTATGGATATCAACCAGAATATCAGTACCACCTGCAATAATTTTTATCCTGTCATATTTTTGCAGATAATCCAGAGCTTATTTTAATTTTCTGCTTGCAGCAAATCATACTCCAGCATTATTTATCCCCTCCTTTACTCAGGTCACGGCCAATTAAAACCCGTTCGAGATTTAAGGGCAGATCACGGATGCGTCGGCCGGTAGCCTGAGCTACAGCATTGGTAATGGCTGCCGTACCCAGTTCCATTGCCGGCTCACCGATAGATTTAGCACCATAGGGACCGTAAGGATCGGGGTTTTCTACAATTATGGGCTCTATATCCGGCATATCTTTGGCAGTGGGAATCAGGTAATTATCAAAATTGGTATTTTTAATATAGCCATCTTCTGTCTCCAGTTCCTCCATCAGACAGTGGCCCTGTGCCATGACAACACCACCATAGATCTGTCCCTTAACATTGGCCGGATTAATAGCTTTACCTACATCATGGGCTGCAGCCATGTTGAGAACCTCAACCTGGCCGGTACCGGTATCAACTTCTACTTCTGCTATCTGACAGCCGTATACATAGGTGAAATATGGGCTCCCCTGTCCTGTTTCTTCATCCCAGCTGATCTCAGGACTCTGATACCAGCCATAGGCAGAAAGAAATACCCCCTGATTATAGGCATAATTAACTATTTCTTCAAAGGAAACAATTTTTCGGCCCTCTTCAGTATATAAATGATCATTCTTTAATATAATTTTATCCCTATCAAGATCATATTTATCGACAACTACTTCCTTTATCACTGTCTTTAATTTTTCTGCAGCATCTTTAACTGCATTACCACCGACCAGTGTACTGCGGGAAGCAACGGTTGAGCCACTTTCAGGTGCAACTGAGGTGTCATTTTCCATAAAATTAATCCGGTCAATACTAATACCCAGCTCTTCTGCAGCTATCTGAGAAAATGCTGTTTTCAATCCCTGTCCGTTTTCAGCCAGACCGGAGTGAATAATTAGGCTGCCGTCCTTTTGTATGGAAACAATTGCACCGGCAGCGTCAACACCCTCTGCACCAAGGCTTACTCCCCGGTAACTTACGGCCAGACCTATCCCCCGCTTTTTATCACCTGACTGTGGTCTGCTGTACTCCTTTAATTTTTTTTCATAATCAATTGCTGCCATGGCCTTACTCATCACCTGAGAGAGACTTACTTCATGGTCATCCAGTTTCTGGCCACTGGCAGTTTCTGAATTATTGCGGAAGATATTTTTGCGGCGGAGTTCATGTGGGTCCATATCAAGTTTTTCAGCCAGTTCATCCATCAGTGATTCCTGGGCAAAGATGGTTGGTGGTGAACCATATCCGCGCATTGCTCCTGTGTACACATTATTTGTATAAAACCCATAGGTATCTGTCTTAACATTAGGAATCTCATAGGGACCGGTAGCCTGTACCACCGATCTCCAGGTCACAAAGGGAGTCTGGCAGGCATAGGCTCCACTATCAGCCACTGCTTCAATTTCCATGGCCACCAGTTCTCCTTCTTCGGTGGCCCCCACCTTATATTTTAGATAATAGGGGTGTCTTTTATAGCTTTCCAGTATGGATTCTTCCCTATCATTTACCATTTTCACAGGTCTATCTGTCTTAAGGGCCAGTACAGCTGCCCGGGCAGCCATGGATGAAATGTTTTCATCCTTGCCACCAAAGGCTCCTCCCATATTGGTCCTGGTAATTCTCACATTATTGAGACTGGTGTCAAGCACTCTGGCCACTGCATCCCTTGTAGCATAAGGGTTCTGTACAGCTCCATGTACATTTACCAGACAATCACCATCATGTGGTTCAACTACCACTGCTTCTGTTTCCAGATAACTGTGTTCAATAAATTGAGTGGAATATTCTCTTTCCAGTATCACATCCGCCTTTTCAAATCCCTCATCCACATCACCTTTGCGCAGGGGATGATGAATAACCTGATTGCTGTCATGGTCAGAATGAACGGTTTCACTGTCAGGCTTGCGGGCTTCCAGTGGATCATATATTCCAGGCAACTTCTCATATTCAACTTCAATTAATTCTATGGCCTTTTCAGCAGCCTTTTTGCTTTCTGCAGCCACCATTGCTATCCCATCACCAATATACATCGCTTTTTCAGCGGCAAGTACCTGCTGATTTTCAATTATTACTCCAAATTCATTGACAGGTATATCATCTGCTGTGACAACAGCCTTTACTCCTTCAACTTCTTCTGCTTTTTCAGTGTTTATATTAAGTATACGGGCATGTGGATATTCAGTTCTCAAGACTTTACCATAAAGCATTCTATCTTCAAAAAGATCAGCTCCAAATTTTGCTTTTCCCGTTACTTTTTCATAAGCATCCACCCGTTTTACGGGCTTATTTACTTTTTTATGTTCCAACTTTTACACCTCCAGGCAAGAATAATTATTAGTTGTCCCTATTTACATTCTAATCCAATTTGCCCTGGATATCAACTTTATTTTTCATATATAAAAATATTAATATATTAATAAGACCGGGAAAGAAGGCCTGCCCCCAAAAGGAGGCGGCCTTCCACTTCTTTAAAAATATTTTTTAAAAATATTTTAAGCATTTTCACCAGATTCTCTTTCAGGTAATACGAGATTGAGTACAAAGGCTGTTACTGCACCAACAAGTACCCCGGAAGAAAGCAGGGTATTAAGCCAATCAGGCAGTTCAGCCACTGCTTCCGGTACCATGGTGACTCCCAGACCGAGTGCTATTGAAATGGAAAGTATAAAAACTTTACGGTCATCCAGGCCATCTTTTACTGCAATCTTGATTCCTGCAGTAGCCACCATACCGAAAAGAGCCAGGGTCGCTCCACCAAGTACAGGAGCGGGCATAACCGAAACAAGGGCTCCAATTTTGGGTAAAATACCAAGGATTATCAGGATAATAGCTACAGCATATCCCACAATTCTACTACCGACTTTGGTCATCTGTATAACTCCTGTATTCTGACTGAAGGTAGTATTGGGCATTGTATTAAAAACAGCGGCAAGGGCACTACCTATACCATCAGCCAGCATACCGCGGCTTAGTCTGTCAGTGTGTTTTTTGCCTGAAACCGGTTCTCCTGAAGTTCCGGCTATAGCCGTCAGGTCACCGGCAGTTTCCACCGCTGTTATAAGATAGGCCAAAACCCACGGCAAAAGGTGTGACCAGCTAAAAGACATTCCATACTTAAACGGAACAGGTACTGTAAACCAGCCGGCATTGGCAACTTCTGTAAAGTCCACCATACCCAAAAATATTGCCACTATATAACCGGCAATCATACCGATAACAATAGCACCTGTCTTAATCAAACCCTTTCCAAATTGATTGCTGATTATTATAATTATTAAAACAAAGGTTCCCAGAAGTAGATTGCGGGGACTGCCAAAATCGGCTGCCCCTTCTCCTCCGGCAAAGTCAGTTAAACCTACCTCAATCAACCCCAGTCCAATAAGCATAACTACAGTACCACTAACAATTGGCGGTAGTAGTTTTTGGGCCTTTTTTAGAAAACGGCTGAGTATCATCTCAACCGGTGAGGCAACAAGCGCCATACCCAGTACTAACGGTAACCCACCTGCCTCAGCAGAGGCTATGGCCATGGGTACAAAGGTAAAGCTTGTTCCCTGTACACCCAGCAGACCGGAACCGACAGGACCAAATCTTCGGCATTGAATATAGGTTGTTACACCGGAAACAATCAGGGCCATACTGACAAAAAATCCAGTTTCAGTCGCATTAAGCCCCGCTACCCCTGCAATAATCAAAGGGGGAGTTATTATCCCCACAAACATGGCCAGCATATGCTGGACACCAAGAAGAATTGTTTCTCCCAGTGGTGGTTTGTCTTCCAGCCGATAAATAATATCAGTTTTTACTCTGGCAGTAGTTTCTTCACCTGTGGAAACACTGGATTCAGACATAAATATTCAACTCCTCGCTTGGTTTTAGTCCAAAATTTTTTTCAATTCCTCCAGTTCAGGTTTCACCTTCTGCGGATTTCCGGCGGCTTTTACGGCGTTTTTTACATCCTTTAAGCCATTACCGGTTATAACAGCTGCTACTCTGTCTTCAGGATCAATCACCCCCCTTTCTGCCATTTTTTTGATTCCTGCCAGTCCTGCTACACCGGCAGGTTCTCCAAATATACCTGTGGTTTTACCCAGTACTCTCATCATCGCAAGAATTTCTTCATCACTGACATTGACCATTTCTCCCTTTGAATTTTTGATCCCATTTATTGCCTTCCTATAATTACGCGGTCTGCCCACTGCTATACTATCTGCCAGTGTGTTTTCTTCTGCTATCTGCAGTGGTTTTCCGCTGTAAAAGGCTTCAGTGATAGGAGCACACCCTTCAGCCTGTACTCCCAGCAATTTTGGCACCTTATCTATAAAACCTATCTTTTTTAGATCATAAAGACCCTTCCAGCCTCCAGCAATAGTACAGCCATCTCCTACTGAATAAACCAGCCAGTCCGGCATTTCCCAGTCAAGCTGTTCTGCCAGTTCCAGGGCTGCTGTCTTTTTACCTTCAACTAGATAGGGATTTATGGCAGCATTGCGGTTATACCAGCCCCATTCTCTTATGGCTTCCCGTGATAAATAAAAAGCCTCTTCATAGGATCCCTGTACTGATATAACTTCAGCTCCGTAGATTAAAAGCTGAGTAACCTTACCTTCAGGCGCCCTTTCCGGTACAAAGATAACAGCATCCATCTCTCCCCCCAGTGAAGCAGCATTACCGGCCAGAGATGAGGCGGCATTGCCTGTAGAGGAACAGGCAACTGTCTTTGCTCCTGCCTCCCCTGCTTTGACCACGGCCATTGCTGAAGCTCTGTCTTTGAGAGAGCCGGTGGGGTTTAAGCCATCATCTTTGATTATTATATTTTTAAGTCCCAGTTCAGCGGCAAGGCTTTCACTCTCATAAACCGGGGTCCAGCCCACTTCCAGACTGGGACGTCGGCTGGTGGGCTCTATGGGTAAGAGGGGTAGATAACGCCAGATATTATGCTCTTTATCTTCAAGGTCTGATTTTGACCAGTCATTTTTGATGCTTTCATAATCATATTCAATATCAAGTATTCCCTCATCACCACAGTCTTTACACAGGTAACGATCTGGCTCTGGTTCATATTTTTTCCCACAGTTAATACATACCAGATCTTTTACATATTTCATTTATTTCACCTGCCTTTCAACTATTTAAGACAGCAGACCAACTCTGTCATTAAATTCTTCTATCAATTCATCAATTTCATCAGCTTTATTGTGAATGGAACCCCAGTAATTTTCATAATCATACCACTGGGCATTTAGCTCTTCCATCTCTTTGTCCTGCTGTTCAATCCAGGTGTAATATTTTAAATTGTGTATTCTCTTGCGATCCCTGTAGGTCAACTCCTGTATGTGATCTGTTTTTATACCACGCAGATGACGGTGAAAGTCAACTGCTGCCTTTGTCCGGTCATAATCTCCTGCTTCTTCTTTCATTTCTTCCAGTCTTGAACCATAAAGCTCCATGGAATCAGTAAATACTGTCAGGATAATATCATTTTCAGTCAGTTCATAATATCTGGCCATTTTGATCGCACTCAAGATATTGGCTATACCTGAAATACCGAGCAGAGGAAGTTTTTCTATAAAATCGTCAGGCACACCCTGTTCAGCCAGATATTCCCTTCCGGTCTCAGTATTGAATAATCTCACCAGACTCATGGTATCATTATCATCAATACCGATTACCATATCGGTATTTTTTACATTGTGGATCCAGGGTACATGTTTATCTCCTATACCTTCAATGCGGTGAGCCCCAAAGCCATTGCGCAGCAGTGTGGGACACTGCAGGGCCTCCCCCACAGCAATTTTACTCTGAGGATAAATTTCTTTCATATAATCTCCACAGCCCAGTGTACCCGAGGAACCTGATGTCAGGGCAACTCCTGCATATTTATCATCTTCACCCATGATTTCTTCCAGTACTTCAGCCATGGCATTACCTGTTATTTCATAATGCCAGAGGTGATTGCCGAATTCATCAAACTGATTGAAAATATGGACATTATCCCTGTTTTCTTTAAGCTCCCAGCATTTATCAAAAATCTCTTTGACATTACTCTCACTACCGGGAGTAGGGATTACTTCACCGGCAACCTTTTTAAGCCACTCAAATCGCTCGGGGCTCATCTCTTCCGGCAGTATGGCAATGGAGTCACAGGCCAGAAGCTCAGCATCATAGGCTCCTCCCCGGCAGTAATTACCCGTAGAAGGCCAGACGGCCTTTTCTTCAGTGGGATCAAACTGTCCGGTTATTAATTTGGGGACAAGACAGCCGAAAGTGGCCCCAACTTTATGGGCACCTATCGGAATCCAGTTGACAACAAGTGCCACAATACGGGCATCCGACCCTGAGCGTTCTGATGGGATCGCAAGGTAATTAACCACATCAAAAAGGCAACCCTATACCTGGGGTTCATTTTTCCAGCGAATACGGAAAAGATCGGCTGAA
>CAZSTU010000114.1:0-8374 GCA_964609745.1 uncultured Halanaerobiaceae bacterium | reverse complement strand
CCCCGATAGCTCAGTTGGTAGAGCGAGTGGCTGTTAACCACTTTGTCGCAGGTTCGAGTCCTGCTCGGGGAGCCATTTTGTTATGTGGACTAAATTTTAATTTAATTCTAATCTTTTTTTAAAAGGTATTAATCATTTATTATTGAAGTAAAATAAATAGAAAATAGAATAATAAGTGATTAATAAAAAATAAGTGACTAATAAAAAAAGAGGAGTGGATTTATTTTATGTTAAAAAGAAGTATTCTGGTAATGGTATTAATAGCTCTTGTTTTTTCAATGCCTGTAATGGCACAGGAAGATCTGGAAGAAGAGCAGAACAAGGTTGCTGCTGTTGTTAATGGTGACGAGATAAATATTGAAGAAGTCGATGAATATGCAAATTTGCAGCAAATTTTTATGACTCTTTATCAAACAGATCAGGAATTTACTCAATTATTTCTACAAAGTGAAGAAGGAGAAGAAATTCTTAATCAGTTTAGAGAACGTAAACTGGATGGGTTGATAGAACAGGAACTTCTGAAACAGGAAGCTGAAAATAGAGATATTAGTCTTGATGAAGAAAAAAAAGAAGAAATTTTTCAAAATCAGCTAGAAAATATTAAACAGCAAAATAATATGAGTGAAGAAGAATTACTTGAAGCTCTAAGTCAACAGGGCATTGAATCTCTTGAAGATTATAAGGAACAGTTTTTGTCAAGAAATGAAGATAATTTATTGATAAATGCATTAAGGGAAGAGGTTTTATCAGATATTGAAGTTTCTGATGAAGAAGCAGAAGAATATTATGAGGAAAACAAAGATCAATATGAACATGATGAACAGGTAGAAGCCAGTCATATTTTGCTGGAAGATGAGGAGAAGGCGGAAGAATTAATATCAGAACTTGATGAAGGTGCTTCTTTTGGAGAAATGGCAAAAGAACATTCTACCGGACCTTCTGCAGAAAATGAAGGTGAACTTGGATATTTCAGCAGAGGAGATATGGTACCTGATTTTGAAGATGCTGCGTTTGAACTTGATGTAGGTGAAATTACTGAGGAACCTGTGGAAACTGAACATGGTTTTCATATCATAAAAGTAACAGATAAGAGAGATGCCGGAACAACTTCTTTTGAAGATGCAAAAGAAGATATTAAACAACAGATTCAGGGAGAAAGACAGCAGGATGAATGGGAACAATTTGTAGAAAATCTCAAAGAAGATGCTGAAATAGAAAAGAAATTGTAAATACAGTGACTTTTTCCTCTTCCTCCTCAATACAGGGGGAAGAGGTTTTTTAATATATTTGTAAGAATTATTACAAAACCAGGGCAGGATTTTTTGTATTTAGAAAGAAATATTCTAATAGAATTTATTATATGATCTATTAAATTTAATAATTATATTTTAGAAAGTTTAATTTATTATTTAATGCAAAAAAATTTTGCATTAAATATCAAAAATAGTTATAATATTAACTGGAACTATAAGGTTTATAAAGGATTAAACAAATGGTATGATTATTGCATTCTCATTAAAGTGCTGATATTTTCAAATTATTAATTAAAATTTAAGGGGGATTTAATATGATAGTTGGTGTACCCAAAGAAATCAAAAACAATGAAAACAGGGTAGCTATAACACCCGCTGGAGTTGAGGCTTTAACCAGAGAAGGGCATAAAGTAATAATTGAAGAAAATGCTGGTGTTGGTAGTGGTATTACGGATGCAGATTATAAAGATGCAGGGGCGGAAATGATACCCAGTGCTGTTGATGTATTTGCAAAAGCTGATATGATAATGAAAGTAAAAGAACCACTGGAAGAAGAATATGATTATTTCAAAGATGGTCAAATTCTCTTTACCTATTTACATCTTGCCGCAGAAGAAGAATTGACAAAGGCGTTAATGGAAAAAAATGTTGTATCTATTGCTTATGAAACAATTCAAAAAGAAGATGGTTCTTTACCACTTTTAACTCCCATGAGTGAAGTAGCAGGCAGGCTAGCCACTCAGGAAGGTGCTCGTTTTCTGGAAAAACCTCAGGGTGGTAGTGGGACTCTGCTTGGTGGAGTACCTGGGGTAAATCCTGCTAAAGTTGTTGTAATTGGTGGC
Source organism: uncultured Halanaerobiaceae bacterium (assembly GCA_964609745.1). Lineage (GTDB taxonomy): Bacteria > Bacillota > Halanaerobiia > Halanaerobiales > DATFIM01 > CAZSTU01. The sequence continues at coordinate 6,279 of CAZSTU010000114.1, read as the reverse complement.
GGAACAGTCGGTCTTAACTCAGCCAAAATGGCAGTTGGTCTGGGAGCAGATGTAACAATTATGGATATTGATCCTGCTCAAATGCGTTATCTTGATGATATCTTTCGTGGTCAGGTAAAGACTGTTATGTCCAATAAATTTAATATTGCTGAAGAAGTAAAAGATGCAGATCTGGTAGTTGGCGGTGTATTAATTCCTGGAGCTAAAGCACCTCATCTTGTAACCGAAGATATGATAAAAGAGATGAAAGATGGGGCAGTTATTGTTGATGTTGCTATTGATCAGGGTGGATGTGTAGAAACGACCTATCCTACCACTCATGATGACCCTGTTTTTGAAAAACATGGTGTGATTCATTATTCTGTTGCAAATATGCCCGGAGCAGTACCGCGGACATCCACATATGCTTTGACAAATGCTACACTTCCTTATGCATTAAAACTGGCCAATAATGGATATAAGAAAGCCATGCTTGAAGATGAATCACTTGCTAAAGGGTTGAATGTATATGAAGGGAAAATTACTTATAAAGCAGTTGCTGAAGCCTTTGACATGGATTATACTCCTTTAAAAGACGTTATAAAAGAGTGGAAATAAATATTTATTTTAAATATATCCCCCTTCCTTTTATAGGGAGGGGGATAAAAATAGTATGGTAATTTAATTTATATTATACATTAAATATTTCTGACACTTTGGTCATTTCAGGTGTCAGTTTTATTTTGCTGCTTTTTCAGGGGTCATTTTTGGGCTATCTTCAATGACCTTTGACTTCCAGCTGCCGCGTTTAAACCAGAGAGCCATAAGGGTCATTCCCAGAAATTTAGCAATAAATATCCCCCACCAGATACCATTTACCCCATAATCCAAGGTATAGGCCAATCCATAGGCAAAAGGGATTTGAAATGCCCATAGAGTAAGCAGACGGAAAAATGTTTGCTGAATTGTTTTTCCTGCACCATTAAGAGCACCTGCCAGAACAATTTGTGCACCAAGAAAGGTAAAGGCAAAACCAACTATTTTTAAATAACGGGCACCAATACTTATAACTTCTTTTTCAGCAGAAAAAACACCTACTATTGGTTTGGCTGCAAAAAGCATAATAGTTGCTATAATTAACATAACCAGAATTATAATGCCGGTTGCAAGCCAGGCTCCTTTTTCTGCCTGTTCAGGTTGGTCAGCTCCTAAATGTTGTCCGGTTATAACTCCAGTTGCTCTTCCTATTCCCATAGCTGGCATGCGTATTATAGATGTAATACGATTTGCTACACCATAAGCAGCGAGGGTAAAAGTACCGAAACCAGCTACTATTGAAGTAAGAACTGTCATGCCTATGGCAAGTCCTGAATCGCCAATAGCTGCAGGAAAACCTATTTTTATTATTTTTTTAATCATCTTCCAGTTGGGATATAAGTGGTGAATTTTTAATTTCAGACCCTTTTTACCGGAAAAAAGGATATATAAGCCTGCTACAGCTGCCAGGAGTCTGGTTGTGACAGTTGCCACTGCAGCTCCAGCAATACTTAGTTCCGGGAAAAATCCCACTCCAAATATCAGTAAAGGATCAAGAATAACATTGGCAAAGACAGCTGCCAGTTTAAGATACATTGGTGTTTTTGTATCACCTATTCCCTGCATAACAGAGGAAAAAATAAAATAAAGAAACATTAAGGGGATTCCGGCCGTAATAATTCGAAAATAACTAAGGGCAAGTGGTAATACTTCTGATTCGGCTCCTATTAAATTTAATAATTCTTCTGCAAAAGTAAAACCCAGTAAAGCAAATATTATTGAAATAAATATTGAAAAAGATATAATTTGTCCTGTGGCCAGATTTGCTTTTTCTTCCTGTTTTGCACCTGTATATTGTGATACCAGTGCCACTCCGGCAATGGAAAAACCTATCCCTATAGAAAAAACTGTAAAAATTATAGGGAAAGACACAGTTATGGCTGCCAGGTATTCAGCTCCAAGACGTCCTACCCAGAAGGTATCTGCAAGATTATACATTAATTGCATTGACTCTCCTACCATAATTGGCCAGGAAAGTTTTAACAATACAGGTAATACGGGTTTATCTATCACATTTTCTTTTTGTGAAATTTTCATAATTATACACTTCCTTCATAAATGCAATATTTCTAATTTATAATCTTATCTTTTACATTATATACCTCAATTATTTTAAATTCAAGTAACGAAATACTTATTAAGTATATATCGGGTAATTGCAGGAAAAAAGTTATTATATATAGAATATATTTATTAAAGCCGAGGATATAAGGAGGAATATTTATTTTGCCAGGAAAAAATAAATGTCCACAAGATTATTTAACTAAAATATTGAATCATATCAACGAAGGTATACATGTGGTAGATGAAAATACCGTAACAGTAATTTATAATCAAAAGATGGCTGAACTGGAAAATATGAAACAGGAGTCTGTTATGGGGGAAAAATTATTGGACGTATTTCCTTCATTAAATAAAGAAAATAGTACTTTACTTAGAACTCTACGCAATGGACAGAGTATTAATAATAGACAGCAGGAATATTTAAATAAATATGGGCAAAAAATTATAACAATAAATAGTACAATTCCTATAAAATTCGAGGATGGAACTATCTGGGCCCTGGAAGTGGCTAAAGATATTACAGAAGTAAAAAATCTTTATAATAAAATAAATCGTTTACAGGAGAAATTATATAATAATAATGATATAGATGATAAAAAAGAAGGTTATTTTACTTTTGCTGATATTAAAGGACAGGATCCCAAATTGAAACAGGTTATAAATTATGCTCGGCAGGCAGCAAAAACGGATTCTTCAATATTAATAGTAGGTGAGACAGGTACAGGCAAGGAATTATTTGCTCAATCAATCCATACTGCCAGTAATCGATATAATCGCCCCTTTATAGCTCAAAACTGTGCTGCAATGCCTGAAAATCTACTGGAAGGAATACTTTTTGGAACACGGAAGGGAGGATTTACAGGAGCGGTTGATAGAAAAGGTCTTTTTGAGCAGGCAAATGGAGGAACCCTGTTACTGGATGAAATAAATTCCATGTCATCTGCCCTGCAGGCCAAGTTATTAAGGGTTTTACAGACAAATGAAATTAGACCGGTCGGTGGGGATAGTAAGATTAAAGTAGATGTAAGAATTATGGCTACAACCAATAAGCCTCCGGTTGAAGCTATAAGAGATGGTGACCTTCGTGAAGATCTATATTACCGACTGGCTGTAGTTTTATTGTATTTACCACCATTATCAGAGAGAAAAGAGGATATTTTAATTCTGGCAGATTACTTTATAAATAAATTCAACCATAAATTTGATCGAAATGTAAAAGGAATAAGTGAAAAAGTAAAAGAATGGTTTTTAAATTACCATTGGCCAGGTAATGTGCGCCAGCTCGAACATATTATAGAAGGAGCTATTAATATTCTTGGAGACAGTAATATTATAAAAGAAGAGCATGTACGGGCATTTTTAATAAATTTAGAAAAAAATACCAGTATTAAAGAATCTGAAAATGAGGATATTGATCATTCAGAATTAACTTTACCAGAAAAAATGAATGAAATTGAGAAGAAAATTATTTTGCAAACCCTTGAGGAGACCAATGGAAATATAACTAGAGCAGCCGAAAAATTGGGATTAAAAAGGCAGAGCCTTCAATATAGAATAGATAAATATAATTTAGAGGTTAAATAATATATTTTTTGGTTTCAGTGCAATAAAATTTTGCGATTTTTTTGATAAATATTTTGCAGTAGAAATATATAGTTTTAAATAATCCAGTTAAAAGTTAATATATAGGTATATAACAGATGGCATGATAATTGCAAAATATTAAAGTTGGAATTTAATTTTATTCAAATAATAAACGGGAGGTATTTTTAAATGGAAAATATTAAAGTTGGATTATGGGGATTGGGTTCTATGGGTAGTGGTATGGCTGAATACCTGACAGACAAAAAGGGAATTGAGATTGTGGGAGCTGTTGCTAACAGGGAGAAAAAAGCAGGACATGATCTTTCTGAATTCCTGAATGGTGTTGATAAAAAATTGGGTGTGAAAGTAAGTAATGATCCTGAAAGCTCTTTTGTTGATGCAGATGTGGTATTACATGCAACTACTTCGTTCGTTAAAGAATGTTATCCTCAACTAAAAAAATTAATTAATAAGGGCATTAATGTAATTACTATAGCAGAAGAAATGGCATATCCCTCTGTTGAAGATAAAGAATTGTCCCAAAAAATTGATGAACTTGCCAGAAAAAATAATGTGACAGTTCTCGGAACAGGAATTAATCCCGGATTTGTACTGGATTTATTAATTATTACCATGAGTGGTGCCTGTATTGAGGTAGATAAGATTGAAGCTTCAAGAGTAAATGACCTTTCTCCCTTTGGACCAACTGTAATGAAAACACAGGGTGTAGGAACAACTGTGGAAGAATTTAATAAGGGAGTAAAAGAGGGTAAAATTGTTGGCCATATTGGTTTTAAAGAATCAATTCAGATGATTGCTGATCGTTTGGGGTGGGAGCTTGATGAAATTAAGGAAAGCAGGGAACCAATAGTTTCTGAAACATACCGGGAGACTCCCCATGTAACTGTAGAACCGGGTATGGTTGCCGGTTGCCGTCATATTGCCCGGGGAGTAATAGATGGGGAAGAGTTAATTGTTCTCAAACATCCACAGCAAATTCAGCCTGAAAAAGAAGGAACAGAAACGGGAGATTATATCAAAATAGAAGGCAATCCCGGTATTGATCTGGCAAATCAACCTGAAATTCCCGGAGGTATTGGAACAATGGCTACAGCTATTAATATGATACCTCATGTTATAAATGCTGAAGCAGGACTTGTATCTATGAAAGATTTGCCAGTACCATCAGCTCTAATGGGAGATGTAAGGCACCTTTTAAAAGAAAATTATTAGTAAAATGTTAACAGTATTTACTGGAGGTATATAGAGATGAAAGTAGATGTACTCATTGCTGAAATAGGTAGTACTACAACATTAGTTAATGCTTTTAATAAAATAAAAGATGGGGATCCTGAATTTGTAGGTCAGGGCCTTGCCCCCACTTCAGTGCTTGATGGTGATGTGATGATAGGTCTGGAAGGTGCTATTGAAAACCTGAAAGAAAAGCTTGACATTGAGCAGATGGAATGGAAAGAATTTATGGCAACCAGCAGTGCTGCAGGAGGCCTAAAGATGACTGTACACGGTCTGGTAAAAGATATGACAGTCAGAGCTGCCGAAGAAGCAGCACTTGGAGCTGGGGCGGTAATCAGAAAGGTAACTGCCGGTAAATTAAGAGATAGACAGTTAGATGAGATAAAAGAAATTTCACCAAACATTATTTTACTGGCCGGTGGAGTTGATTATGGTGAAGAAGAGGTTATTATTTATAATGCTAAAAAGTTAAGTCAACTACAACTGGATGTTCCTGTTATATATGCAGGGAATAAGGTTTTACAGGAAGAGATTAAAGATATTTTTGTAGAAAATGATCAGGAAATACTTATAACTGAAAATGTTTATCCTGAAATAGATGAATTAAATATTCAACCGACCCGTAATTTAATTCATGAAGTTTTTGCCCGTCATATTGTGAGAGCTCCGGGTATGAAACGGATAGAATCAATGTTATCCCGGGATATGATGCCGACTCCAGGGGCAGTAATGAAGGCTTCTCAATTATTAAAAAAAGAAATTGGAAATCTTGTTACAATTGATGTAGGGGGAGCTACAACAGATGTTCATGCTGTAACTGAAGATTCAGCAGCAGTAAAAGAAATTTTGCTAAGTCCTGAACCTGAAGCAAAAAGATCTGTTGAGGGAGATCTTGGTGTTTTTCTAAATGCCCCCCGGGTTCACGAAATATTACAGGAAGAAATAGATGTAGGAAAAAAAGAAGATCTTGCTCCTTTGCCCCGGGATGAAAGAGAAGAAAAATATGTTACCCTGCTGGCTGAAAAAGCAGCCAGCACAGCTGTTGATCGTCATGCAGGAGAAATGAAAGATTATTATGGCCCTTCAGGAAGACAGAGCATAGCTGAAGGAAAAGATTTAACTGCAGTAAAATGGGTTATCGGGACTGGGGGGGCATTGACTCGATTGACTGATGGCAAAGAAATTTTAAAAAAGGTGAGGCAGGATACCAGGAAAAAACTTTTACCTACTAAGGAAGCTGAAATTCTAATTGATAATTATTATATAATGGCTTCAATGGGGGTTATGAGTCAAAAATATCCT
>CAZSTU010000113.1:0-8381 GCA_964609745.1 uncultured Halanaerobiaceae bacterium | reverse complement strand
GACCCCCAGTACCAGATCAAAATGGAGATGCTCCGGCAGTAGTCCTTCATTATCCAGATAAAGGGCATTGGAAATATGACCCGGTTCAAAACATTCCAGTTCAGGTAATATATCTAATTTTTGCATTTCCTTTGCGAAATTTTTCATAAGTGGTAGATCATTAATAAATACATCACTTCCAAAATTTGTAGTACCACAATCAAGGGTGGCCATCTCGGGCTCAAGATAAACAGGTTGTATTCTCTCCTGCCAGGACATTCCAGCTGCTCCACCTGTTGAAGGTTGAATGATCGCTTCAATTCCCCTTTTATCTATAGCATTCATTGCTTCCTCAAATACTTCTTTATTTTGAGTTGGGTTACCATCTTCATCACGAACGTGAAGATGAATTATTGAAGCTCCCGCTTCCTGAGCTTTCAGTGCTTCTTCAGCCAATTCTTTAGCAGTAATGGGGAGATTGGGATTATCCTCCTTAGTTACTTCAGCCCCGCAGATTGCGGCTGTTATAATTAACTTTTCCATTTAAACACACCACCTTTTCCTGCAAAATGATTAATAACGTTGACGCTCTTTTGGGACAACACAGGTACCATTTGCTCTGCAAACCACAACAGGCTCATCCAGCACCTCACAGGCAGAGTCAAAATCAGCATCTTCAGCAGGTTTAATTACTTTTCGAGCTTCAAATTTCATTTTACGGGAAGTATTACCTCTCTCCACTATTTCTCCAACTGCCTCAATATAATCACCGGCATAAACCGGTGCAGTAAACTCTACATTATCATAAGCAACAAAAAGACCTTCATCCCCATCATTTCTTATTAATAATTCTGTAGCTACATCACCAAATAATTCAAGCATTTTAGCCCCATCGACTAAATTACCCGCATAATGAGCATCATCTGTGCTCATTCTCATTCTTATCATAACCTCTTTCATATAATTAACACCCCCACTAAAATAAATTAAGCTGATATATAAACTTATTATGGAAAACTAATGAAATGAGTCGCCAGAATCAAACCATTTCTCTTTCAACCAGAGTCTGTACAATATAGGAGGCAACATCCGGAGGTAATGTCCCCGGCCCAAATCCGGCATCAAAACCAAGTTCCAGTGCCAATTCATGGGTAATTCGCGGGCCACCAATTATCAAAAGAAATTCATCTCTTAAATTTTCTGCTTCCAGCAATTCAACAAGTTCAGTTAAATTTTTTATATGCACATCTTTTTGAGTAACAACCTGTGAAACAAGTATAGCATCAGCATTTTCCTTTACTGCTTTTTCAATCAACTCTTCATTGGGAACCTGACTTCCCATATTAAATGCTCTGATTTCAGGATATCTTTCCAGGCCGTATTCTCCAGCATAACCCTTCATATTCATAATGGCATCAAGACCAACGGTATGAGCATCAGAACCGGTACAGGCACCAACAACTGTGACTTTTCTGTTGATTTCTTCTTTAATAAAATCATTAACTTCATAATAACTCATGGTCTCTGTCTCCACTGTTGCTACCTCTATTTTGCTGGCGTCAACACTGTGCTTAAGGCTGCCATAAGCAATAAAAAAGCTGAATCCTTCTCCCAGATCTTTCATTTCAACAACATCAACCTCTTCCAGTCCCATTTTATTGGCCAGTTTACGGGCAGCTTCCTGTGCTTCAAGATTGGCCTCGAGAGGAAGGGTAAAACTGACCTGTACTTTACCATCATTCATTGTATCTCCATATGGCTTAATTTCGGTTTTATCTACTTTCATGATATACCCAACCCCTCCTTAAATAAATCAAGAAATGGATTATAATAATCATCTGCTCTTGCTACAACACCTTTAGCTCCTTTGCCACCTGTCTGCGGCCTGGAAATGTCTGCAAACATACCGTCCTCCAGGGCCTGCATCAAACCTTTATCCGCTATCTCTTCCAGCATTTCCACTGTTTCATTAAGGACCTTATCTGCACGTTTTTGAATTTTACCATCAGGTTTAAACATAATCTCGTCATTGAGACTTCGGGCATTGTTAAATACATACTGGGCATTCTCTAGACTTAAAGCGCGATCCTGCAAAAATGGAGTATGAATGGCTTCTGTCAGCATTCCCAGAAGTTGAATACCCTGTCCGGTCATAATGGAAGCGAGATTAAACATACCATCCATTAGATGGCCTTTAAAAATATCACCTGTCATGTATTTTGTAGGTGGCATATATTTTAAGGGAGCTTCAGGAAATAACTGTCTCACAAGTTGAGCCTGAGCCACTTCCAGCAAAAATCCATCTTCCAGGTCAGGGTCCATTTCAAATGCATGACCCAACCCCATAAGTTCTGGCTTAAGCCCGGACCTTAAAGCAAGTTCTTCATTTATAAACTGAGAAGCAACAACAGTATGTGCTTCTTCTAATGCATCAGCGGTGGTTAAGTAGTTATCCTCACCAGTGTTTATAATAATACCAGCAGCTGCATTTATCATTCTGGAAAAGTATTGATCTATAAATGTTCTCCTCATATTTATATCTCTAAAAAGTATACCATACATGGCATCATTGAGCATCATATCCAGTCTTTCAATTGCCCCCATGGCTGCTATCTCCGGCATACACAGTCCTGAACAATAATTTACCAGTTGAATGTAGCGACCCTCTTCAGCCCCTACTTCATCAAGAGCTTCACGCATTATGTGAAAATTTTCCTGCGTAGCATAGGTGCCGCCAAAGCCTTCAGTGGTGGCTCCATATGGCACATAATCCAGCAAACTCTGAGCTGTACTGCGGATAACAGCTACAATATCAGCACCCTCTCTGGCTGCTGCCCTGGCCTGTTTTACATCTTCATAAATATTTCCTGTTGCAACAATCACATATAACCAGGGCTGAGGACCGGGGGGATATTCTTTCTGTAACTCATTTCTTTTATTTTTGTTCTTATCAATTTTCTCAACCATTTTTTTTGCTTCACTATGGATAATATTTTTTACCTTTTCTAAATCATGTCGGGGCATATCAAGTAGTGATAGTTGGCCTTCTCCTACCTTTTCAGCAATTTGCTGGGGAGATTTGCCTGTCTCCAGCATAGCATTGCCCAGCCAGTATGCTATTCCTTTATCTAATTCTCCCTGTTGAAATACCTGATCAACAACTACATTGGGCAGAGGAATTTCTTCTTCATCAATACCATCTATACCAAAAAGTCTGGCCACGGTTCTTTCTACAGTTGTGGTAGTATTTTGATCTATATGAATCTGTATACTGTCAGCAATATTCTGAGATGCCTCACGACATCTATCAACAACCTTTTGATCTATATCTAATTTGCCCTGCAAAATTTATCACCTCTCTATAGTTTGATATTCACTACCCAGCAGATCATATACCGGAACATTCGGCAGTTTTTCTCTCAGACCCCAAACAAGTTGATTTGAATCCAATTTTCTCCCCTGAGGACTTGTAGGATTAACCGTTATAGCCAGCAGTTTAATTGAATGAAAGACTTTAATATTTATATTTTGTTTCTGGAGAAGATTCATATTCCGTTTATTTAAAAACACACGTGTACCATCTTTTACTATTAATTGACAGTCAGACAATTTCAATTTAAACAACAAATCTTCTACAAAACTATCAACCAGCGCTCCATTAAATATGATGGCTTTTATTTTTTCAGCATTAAATTGTGAAATCTCCCTTTTATGACCAAAACTTGTACGGGATGACAGCTTATGAAGCTCACCATCTTCTGTTAATATTCCATCCTCTTTTTTTGCAAAAAAATCCCCTGCCACTTTTTGAAGTCTCTTAGACTTAAGTTCTGGTAGAGTTAAACGCCTTATTTCATGTATCGTTTTTTTAATCACTAATTCTTCTGTATTACCAACCACCGCCCCTGTGGCCAGAATAAATCCTTCACTGAGGGCAGGCATAGCGGAACTCCGACGGTCAAGAGCACCATCTACTAAAAATAAATCAACACCTGATGGTATTTTTTTCTTCAATTCTTTTAAACGTTGTGCTGTATTTATACCGACCAGTTCAACCTCTCCCCCCTTAAAATTGCTTTTATAAATTATAACTTCACCCATCAGACTTTTAATTCCAGTATGAGCTATAATTTCAGCCTGCAAATCACTCTTGCGGTAAGCTTTGCTGGCAGTAACAAAGTAAGTATGAGGAGGGATATATATTCTGGGTTTTTTCTGCCGGGTTATTGCATCTATTTCTTCCCCGTCTCTGCCATATGAAATTAAAGCAAGGTTTAAATTTATTTTAGCTGCTTCTTCCACTATTTTATTTAAAGTTACAGTTTTCCCGGCGTTTTTTGACATCCCAATAATAGCCAGATGATTAACTTCATCACCGGTGATATATTCAATTAATCTCTTATTATCGATAAAACCCCCTCCTTAATAACTTAGTAAAACTTTCCTTAATAAACCTTATTAAACTCTCTGCTTATAATTAATGCAATAATTATGCCATCCCTAAATTCCTATTAAAAAAGGAACCAATATCGGCACAAGCATTGACAAAACCACACCACTGATAAAAGCCGGTATAACAACCTCTTCACCGGCAGTCTCTTTTATAATCGGCAGGGTTACATCCATAGTGGTTGCCCCACCGGGAGCAATGCTTGTCAGGCGGCCAATATATTTCACAGCAAAGGGAAGCGAAATTATTGTTAATATTTCTCTGAATACATTTGTTAAAAAAGCCAGAGAACCCAGTTCTACACTATATATCTCTCCCAGTATCACACCCGAAAGACTGTACCAGCCAAAACCTGCACCGACTGCTGCCGCTTCAGAGGAACCAAGGCCAAGCAGAAGTCCCATAACTACCGCCCCCAGGATACTTCCAGTAGCCACCAGAAAAGGCAAAACAATTATCTGCCAGCCCAAATCCTTTAACTGCTCAAATATCGATCTATTACTACCCATATCAACTCCAACCCCAAAAAGTAATACTGCCAGGGCATAAGTTGTTATTTTGTCCAGAGCTGCAAATACCTGCTCGGGCAGCACAAAAAATCCAAGTAATATACCTGCAACCACAGACCCTGTTATCATAAATGTCATAAGATGCCCATTTTCTTCAGAGTCTGAGCTGCTTCCAGCAACAGGAGATGTCTTTTCATCCAGTGGACTCAGCTCCATACCCTGCTGTAAAATAAAAATTTTAACACAAATAATACTACCCAAAATAGCAGCCAGAGCAAGCATTATAGCCTGAAATCCAATTTGATCCATTCTCGATAAAATTCTATCATCCATTCCTATTTTGGCTCCCATGGCCAGAAGTAAAATCACAAGGCCACTATTAGTAATAAAACCGGTAACCTGATAAAATTTTTGTGGAAATATTTGATAAAAACCTATTATAAATCCAATAAATAAAAATAGAACAATCAACCATATCTCCATTTTTATCACCTTTTCTGTTTATTTTAATTATATGTTGCAGTTTTTATGCCATACTTTTTGATCTTATACTGCAAGGACTGACGGGAAATATTCAAACTCCGGGCAGCGGCACTTATATTCCCCTCATTTTTTTCCAGCCCCTTTTTAATTAACTGAATTTCTATATTTTCCAGCACCTCTTCTAGAGGAGGCAAATCGTCATTGGAAAGAGTAGAACAACGCAGACCGGGCACATTAATCTCAGATCCATTTAACCTGTCTTTTAGGTATCTGGGTAGATCTTCAAATCTCAAACATTCCTCATTCTGGAGCATATTAAATCCACTCTCAATAACATGCTGTAATTCTCTTACATTACCCGGCCAGTCATACTGTTTGAGAATATCCATTAGTCCTTCTTCAACATCTTTTACCGATTTTGAAAATTTATCATTATATTGCTCTATAAAATGTTCTACAAGCAGAGGAATATCCTTTCTATGTTCTCTTAAAGGAGGTATCTCAATATAAACAACACTCAATCTGTAAAAAAGATCCTCTCTCAGCAGATTTTTTTGAAAGGCTAGATCCGGATGCATATTCATAGTGGCTATTACTCTAACATCTACATCAATTTCATTTTGCCCGCCAATTCTTCTTACTCTATTTTCCTGTAAAACTCTAAGCAACTTCGCCTGTAAGGCAGGATCCATAGAATTTATTTCATCAAGCAAAATAGTTCCCCCGCTTGCCTGTTCAAATAGTCCCGGCCTGGACTTTGCTCCAGTAAATCCCCCTTTACGGGTTCCAAATAAAAGTCCTTCCAGCAGATCTTTGGGCAGAGCAGCACAGTTTTGAGCAATAAAAGGATATTCCCGTCTGGAACTTGCATTATGAATACTCTGGGCAAATAACTCCTTACCTGTCCCTGTTTCGCCATAAAGCAATACAGAAGAATCACTGCCTGCTGCCTTCATTGCTTCCTGTAAACTACGGTGAAAAGCAGAGTTCTCACCAATAATATCTTTGAAAGTATAATTGGTGTTGTTATTTTTTTTATACGATCCTTTTGACCTTTTGCTTATCTTTTTTCCATTCTCGCCACTTACCTGTGAACGCAGTTGATTTAAGTTATCCACCATTTCTTCCAGTTGTGTTATATCCCGTGATATTTCCATTGCTCCCTTTTCTCCATCATCAAATCTAATGGGAACTGTAGTATTGACTGTTGTAATCTTTTTCCCTCTGGAATTAATAAAGGTTTGCTGCATTTTATTAATTGAATTTCCCGTTTTTAAAGTTTGCATAAGTGTGCTGGTCTCAAGAGTCAAAGAGGGATATACTTCAAAAATATTTTTGCCGAGCACTTCTTCTGGTTTCAGTCCATCAATTTCTGAAACTTTTTTGTTATATATGATAGTTACACCATTTTCATCTACTATATGAATTCCTTCATCAAGCGCATCCAGTATTTTTTGAAAGTTTTTATCACTAACAAAATTATCAAGTTCATCTTTTAACATTAAGGCCCACCCCTTCATAAATTTAAATTTTTCTAATTCTATTTTATCCTTTTACCCCACATGGATGCAAATATTTTTTCACGGTTTGTAAATATTTTTTGCACCTTATGTTAAATATTTAATTTTATTTACTATAACACTTTTTATTATGGTATAATAATTGCAAGTATTTATAAGTATAAAAATAACTCTCGGAAGGAGACATAATTAAAATGAAATTATTCAAAAATGGAAAAATTATCACTCTTAATGAAAAAAATCCTGAAGTCAGTGCTATGTTAATTAATGATTTAGGTAAAATAGAAGACCTGGGTAGTAATAAAAAGCTAAATAATAAATATAATAATATTTCTCAGGTGATCGATCTAAAAGGAAAAACAGTTATTCCCGGCCTCAATGATTCTCACCTTCATCTCTATCAATATGCACTCTCTCAAAAAAGAGTGGATTTAAGTAAGACCAATACTATAGATGAAATAATAGAGGTCGTAAAAAGCCATATAAAAAACAAAGATATTCCCCGGGGAAACTGGATTGAAGGCAAGGGATGGAATGAGGAAAATCTCACCCCTTCCCGGGCACCAAAAATTAATGATCTGGATAAAATCACTGATAAACATCCATTAATACTTAATAGAGTCTGCTATCACGTGGCCGCTGTTAATAGTAAGGCTCTAAAACAATGTAATATAGATAAAAATACTCCAGACCCCCCTGGCGGCAAGATTGGTAGAGATAAAAAAGGCAATCCCAACGGACTGCTTTATGATAATGCAATTGATCTGGTAAAAGACAATATCCCCCAAAAAAGCAAATCTGATATAAAGCAACTTTTATCAGATGCTTTTCAGGATATGTTAAATGTGGGGTTAACATCAATTCAGGTTGATGACTTTTTTAATGTAGAAAGTAAATCAAAAATTCTAAAAGCATATCAGGAACTCAAGGCTGAAAATAAATTACCCCTGAAAGTAAATTTACAGATGCGTTTACCTCATCCAGAAGAAATATTAGAAATGAAAGAAAAAGAGCTCACAGACAAAAAAAATAGTGAACTACTGAGCTATGGGCCGGTAAAAATAATGCTTGATGGTTCCCTGGGTGCAAGAACAGCCGCTTTAGACAGGCCCTACCATGACCAGCCTGAAAACAACGGTACATTACTTTATGATAAAGATGAATTCAATAATTTAGTCAGTACAGCCCATAGTAATGGTTTTCAGGTGGCTGTTCACGCCATTGGTGATAGGGCCATAAAAACTGCCCTTGCAGGATTCAATTACATGCAAAAAAAACACCCTATGCCTGATCCCCGGCCAATTATAGTCCATGCTCAGATCAGCAACCACAAACTTAACCAGAAAATGAAAAAACTGGGGGTAGTCGCCTCCATTCAGCCGGTATTTTTAAAATCAGACTGGAATATAGTAGAAAAAAGGGTGGGTCCGGAGAGGGCCA
>CAZSTU010000112.1:0-8452 GCA_964609745.1 uncultured Halanaerobiaceae bacterium | reverse complement strand
GCTAAATTTACCCAAAACCCCACATCTTCATTTAAAATTTTGTCAGTTAATTTATCTAATTCCTCAGTAATTATAAATGGAACTTTTTCAGCTTCTTTTTCCTGTCTTTTATCTTCGTATTCATAGTAGTATTCTTTGCTTCTTTTGAAGTCTTCGGCTACAGGTTCAAATTTTTGGGTTTCTTCATTATATTCAACTTCCGCTGGATTAATAAAATATTCAAATTTTTCTAATAACAATTCATTTTCATTTAGTAAAAATATAATTTTTTCAATGATTACAGCAAGACTTGTAATAGAACAAATCAAAAGAGGAACAGACATAGGTCCACCCAAAGTCAAAAGATCAAATAATTTTTGTAAATTAAATAATTGCAAAATTATCAACCCCTATGTAAGATTAATTTTTTTTCAGGATAAAATTATATAACATTTACCTTATTACCTGTTTTGCCTTATTATTTAATTCAACACAGGAAACAAATTTCCTGCCTCAAAACAAAAAAGGTAAATATTCCATAATAAAAAGACAGGAAAAGATAATCCCTGCCTTTAAGAAATTATAAGATGTTCATATATTTAATTTTTGTGATAGTGTTTAACATCTACATTAACAAATCCACCTGTATTAATATCCAGTTTTCCATCAATATCTTCTCCCTCACACTCAGGAACAGATACAATTAGATTACTACCAACACCATTAACCTCCATAAAACGCCTTCCAGACCAAATGTCAAGATATTTTATCTTTGCATTCAGACCTGCACCATCAATATAGACCTTTTCAGTATTCCTTATTTTTAGATCAACTTTTAATCCTGCACCATCAAGATCCAGTACTTCTGTTTCAATTAAACTTTTTATATTAATTCCTCCACCATTTATTAATATTTTGTCTGATTTTATTAAACCTTCAAGTACAGCACCACCAATATTAAGTTCTACAGTCTCCCATTTTTCATCAGTCCCAATAATTATTTCAAATTTTCTATTATTAAAAATTGTAAATATACCACTATGCCGGGGATTGCGGATAAATATATCATCTTTAATAGTCTTTACCTCAAAATCTTTATGCACATATATTCCACTACTGTCATTTTTAAAAGAAAGATCAACATTACCTGCATTAATGTAAAGATTTTTTTGTCCTGAATATTCTACTTTCTTCAAATTATTAACTGCTTCACTTTCCGTAATTAAACTAAATCCCAAAATAGTGTATATTATTAAAAAGAAAACAAACACTTTTTTCATTTTAATTGCCTCTTTTCTTTTGGATTAAAAGCCGAAACTTAGCTTAAAATCAAGTGTTGGAGCCTGGAAGTTATCTAGTGGTCCGTTAACTACTTTCTCCTGAGAAATCCAGTTTTCATTAAAATCATAGGATAACAAATAACCCAAAGTAAGATCTAATCCCACAAATCCTGCTATCTGCTGATGTAAAGTAAGATGTGGTCTGATCATTACAAATTCTTTTTTTAAATTTGTGCTCTTCGGATCAGTAATTGTCCCTTCCATAGTACTATCCGGGTCATCATAAAATAGCTCAAGTTCCATATTACCGCTTCCCATAATAGCACCTAAGGCTAAATCTGTATTTGTTTCCTTTTGTTGATGAACTCCCTTTTCATACAAAAAACCACCGTAGTTTAAATTAAGTACTGACTTGCGTAATTCATCTGTATCATCATTATTTTTAATAGTTTTACCCTCAAGTCCTAAAAATCCACATCTACTTCCTTTCTTGCTACCACCTAACCCACCGAAGCCAAAAAGAATTAAATCTTCATCAAATTTAGCAAAATTTTCTTTTGCTAATATTTCATTTAATTCATCAATATTTAGTCTGATTACAGAAACTACAGGACCTCCATTACCTTTGACACCACCGAAATTAATATCAAAATTTTCTTCCGGAAATTCAATTTTTTCTTCTTCAACCTCATTTACTTTTACATCAATTTTCTCAGCAAAAACACCAGTAGATAAACTAAACATCATAGTTAATAAAAGAAATACTACTATAATTTTATCCATAAATTTTACCCCCTAAAAAAATGATAGTGTACTATTTTACTAGTACACTATCATTTTATAACTATTTTGTTTTTTTGTCAATAAATTTTTAATCATTTAGTAAACTATAATCTATATTTTGCATCCTTCAAAATTTCTTCTAGTTCTCCATCACTGATCTCTATTTCTTTTTCTTTAATGATATCTTTTATATTTTGATCATATTTTTGAGTATATTCATAAAAAGCCTGTTCTAATCCTTTTATAATGTCTTCCAAAAAATCACTCCTTTAGTTTATATTATTTGATTTTAAATATAATCTATACATTTTTTTAATTCTCTAACAAGAGAATAATCCAATTTCATTTTACCCAGTCTTGACCCATCTTTATTACCGGGGCCATGATCATCAGAACCTCCTGTAACATGGAGATTATATTTATTGGCCATATCTAAATATTTTTTGTCATCTTCTATTTAATGTTCATAATAATATAGCAACAGGTCCATAACTCCCATATCTATTATTTTTTTAACAATATCATCACTTCCCACAAGACCTGGATGAGCCAGTACGGGTAGACCTCCACTTTCTTCTATTATAGAAATTGATTTCCCGGGAGTTAGTCTCTCTCGATCAACATATGCCGGCTTGCCTATACCAATATATTTATTAAATGCCTCTTCATTTGTCTGCACATAGCCTTTTTCCTTCATGGCCCGGGCTATATGTGTTCTACCAACACTACCTTCACCGGCCAGTTCCATTACCCGACTAGTATATATATTAATATTCATTCCTTTTAATTTTTTAATTATCTTTTCAACTCGTTCTTTTCTTAATTTTCTATAATAATCCAGAGTCTCCAGTAATGGCCGATAATTATAATTAATAAAATAGCCAAGAATATGAACTTCATAACCATTTAGTTCAGTATTTATTTCAATACCAGAAATTACCTCCAGATCTATTTTTTTGCCCCACTGCAAAGCATCATTTAAACCTTCTACAGTATCATGGTCTGTTATAGCTATAGCATCATAACCTAAACTTTTAGCTTTTTCCACCATCTGACGCGGAGTCAAGCTACCATCAGAAGCAGTTGTATGAAGATGTAGATCCACTGACATTAATATACTACCTCCTTCTCTTGCATTAACTATATAAAAAGCTAAATTTTATTATACCATTTAAATATTTTTAAAACAATATTTTGCATATAAACACAGCGGCAAAAAAACCAGCTATATCAGCCAGTAAACCAACAATAAGGGCGTATCTATATTTTTTTACACCTACTGCACCAAAATAAACTGCTGCAATATAAAAAGTTGTTTCTGTACTACCCTGAATAGTAGAAACAAGTCTTCCTACATAAGAATCCACTCCATATTCAGTAAAAATACTATTAATATAGGCAAGAGAAGCACTTCCTGAAAGAGGACGCAAAAAAAGCAGAGGTATAGCTGGCTGTGGAATATTTAGTCTATCCCAAAAAGACGAGGTAATATTTAATAAAATATCAAGTATTCCTGATGTTCTAAAAAGATTAACTGCCACTATCATGGCAGTTAAATAAGGCACTATCTTTAATACAGTTTCAATACCTTCTTCCGCTCCTTCTACAAATACCTCATAAACTTTAATTCCCCGGCAAAAAGCAAATATTAAAATACATAAAATAAACATAGGTAAAGCCCACATTGATAAAATATTTAATTTATCCATCTTTTTTAGTCCTACTATATATTCTAAAAAATCGATCAAATATAAGAGCTGTTACTGTAGAAAAAAAGGTGGCAAAAAAAGTACTAACTAAAATTACAGAAGGCGTCAGTGAACCGGCAGCAGCCCTCATAGTAATCACCGTCAGAGGTAAAATAGTAATGCTTGAAGTATTTAATGCCAGTAGTGTACACATGGAAGGCGAAGCACGCTCGGGTTCTTTATTAATTTTCTGCAACTCAGTCATAGCCTTAATTCCGAGTGGAGTAGCGGAATTACCCATACCAAGCAAATTAGCAGCCATATTCATGATAATTGCTCCAGAGGCTTCTTTACTATCCTTTAACTCCGGAAAAATCATATGAAAGAAACTACCCAAAATATGTGCCAGATAATTAGTTATTTTTGCTTTACGGGCAATATTCATAATTCCCAGCCAAAAAATCATAGGGCCCAGTAGTTTAATAGATAATTCCACACTGGATAAAGCGGATTGTAAAATTATATTGCTAACATCACCACCATTACCCATTATAACATTCATTATAATACCGGAGCATATCAATATCAGCCAGACAAAATTAATCATCATATATCTGCCCCTTTAAATGTATTAAGTAAAAAAACTGTTTGCCCATTAATGGACAAACAGTTATTATAATATAATATTATCTCGGTTCTACAATCAACTTGATGGCTGTTCTTTCTTCTCCGTCAATCTCAATGTCTGTAAAAGCAGGTATGCATATAAGGTCAATACCACTGGGTGCAACAAATCCTCGTGCAATGGCTACAGCTTTCACTCCCTGATTTAAGGCTCCTGCTCCGATAGCCTGAAGCTCGGCACTTCCTCTCTCTCTCAATACACCCGCCAGAGCTCCTGCCACCGAATTAGGACTTGATTTTGCTGATACCTTTAATACTTCCATGATTTTAAGATACCTCCTTGTTTTGGTAAAAATATATTCCTGTATATATTATATTAGTTATAAGTGAAAAAAATTCCTGCAAAAATGCAAAAAAAATTTCATAAAATTTAATCGCTTCTGTAAATTCTATTAATCTGTTCTGTTTTAGCATTTTTTTCATTTATTTCCAAAATAGCTCCCTCAAGTTTACACTGACCTGTACCAACCTCAAAGCGTTGAGGTAACTTTGTCACATACTTTTCTATGACACCTTCCTTTTTCATACCCAGTATTGAATCTACAGCACCTGTAAGACCCAGATCAGTAATATAACCTGTGCCTTTGGGCAGTACTCTCTCATCGGCAGTTTGAATATGAGTATGAGTGCCAATAACAGCTGACACTTCTCCATCAACATAGTTAGCAAAAGCCAACTTTTCGCCAGTAGCTTCAGCATGAAAATCAATAATGATAATATCGGTCATTTGAGATATTTTAGATATATATTGATTATAAACCATAACAGGCGAATTACTCTCAGCCATAAATACCTGCCCTATCAAATTTATAATACCAACTTTTAAATCCTTTATCTCCATCACGGTCCAGCCTCTCCCAGGGACTCCGGGCATATAATTTAAAGGTCTTATAAGTCTTTTTTCATCATCAATAAAATTAAATATATCTTTGTTATTCCAGGTATGATTACCCATTGTTAAACAATCTATCCCATAACCAAATAATTCATTAGCTACTTTCTCAGTTATACCAAAACCACCTGCAGAATTTTCAGCATTGGCAATAACCATATCAACTTTATATTCATTTCCCAATTCAGGAAGTAATTTTCTTACAGCCCTTCTTCCTGCTCTACCAACAATATCTCCGATAAATAATATTTTCATTTAAACCAAACCCCTATATTATTTAAAGCTCCCCCAAATAGGGGGAGCTTATCATTTTATTTATTATTTAGCATAGTCAATTACTCTGGTTTCTCTAATCACAACTACTTTAATTTGACCGGGATAATTAAGGTTATCTTCAATTTTCTTAGAAAGGTCACGACTCAATTTACTGGCTTCCAGATCATCTACTTCATCTGACTCTACAATTACCCTTATTTCTCTCCCGGCCTGAATGGCATAAGCAGTATCTACACCACTAAATGAATTACCTATTTTCTCAAGTTCTTCAAGCCGTTTAATATAAGCTTCAAGAGTTTCTTTTCTGGCTCCCGGTCTGGCGGCTGAGATAGCATCAGCTGCTGAAACTAAAACAGCTTCAATTGACTTAAACTCCACATCACCATGGTGAGCTTCTATAGTATGAATAACCTCTTCACTTTCGTTATATTTGCGGGCCAGATCCATACCAATTTTAACATGAGGTCCTTCTACCTCATGATCAATGGCCTTACCTATATCATGTAATAAACCACCTCGTTTGGCCAGATTTACATCAGCTCCCAGTTCAGCAGCCATTATACCTGCCAGATAAGATACTTCCAGAGAATGTTGAAGTACATTCTGACCATAACTTGTACGGAATTTTAGTTTGCCAAGATTTTTTACAAGCTCAGAATGAAGACCATGAACACCCGTGTCAAATGTTGCTTCTTCACCCAATTCTCTTATATGACTTTCAAGTTCCTTTTCAGCTTTTTCAACCATTTCTTCAATTCTTGCCGGATGTATTCGACCATCAACAATTAATTTTTCCAGGGCTATTCTGGCAATTTCCCTGCGTATGGGATCAAAGCCAGAAATAACCACGGCTTCAGGTGTATCATCAATAATTAAATCTATTCCAGTCAAACTTTCAAGGGTTCTAATATTACGCCCTTCTCTTCCAATAATTCTACCCTTCATTTCATCATTAGGTAGAGATACAACAGAAACAGTGGTTTCAGCAACATGATCTGCAGCACATCGTTGAATTGCCAGGGAAATAATTTCCCGTGCTTTCTTTTCTGCTTCCTCTTTAGCCCGAGACTCTTTTTCTTTAACAAGTTTTGCAAATTCGTGGTCAAGTTCATCTTCCACCTGCTGTAAAAGATATTCACGCGCTTCTTCCCGGGAGAATTCAGAGATCTTCTCCAGTTTTCTGGTGGTTTCTTTTTTCATTTCCATAATTTCATTTTCAGTTTCTTCAATTTCTTTTTCTCTATTTTTTAATGACTTTTCTCTTTTATCCAGGTCTTCAGCTTTACGGTCAAGATTTTCTTCTCTGTGCATCAGACGATTTTCTAAACGTTGAAGTTCACTGCGTCTTTTCTGATTTTCTTCATCAGCTTCTTCCTTAATCCTATGAGCTTCTTCCTTAGCTTCGAGAATTATTTCTCTTTTCTTTGATTCCGCTTCCCGTTCAGCATCACTCCGTATTTTTTGAGCTTCTTCCTCAGCAGATTGAATACGTGCTTCAGCTATATATTTACGGATAAAATAACCTATTACTAATCCAATAGGCAGGGAAATTATTGCATAAAACACACCTCCATTAATATTTTTCACCCCCTATCAAATATTAAATTATTATTTTTAGTATGTTTGCTTTAAACTATAAATTAAACACTCTGTAATAATTTTATATCTTTTACCCTTCAGTGTCAAGATGAGCAAGAAAAAAACCTGCATTATTAAAGTATAAATGCAGATAATGTGGTGATAAATTATTTCTGGGTAATTAATCCCTGTTTTTAATTTAATTATCATTAATCTCATTATAACTGACAACATCATTAATTATATATGTTGGGAATCCCTTATTGGCCAGGTATCTTTTTAATTTTAGATAATAATTATTTTTGTCTTTATTGATTTTGAGCCATTTTTGAGCCAGTCTGGCAGCCATCTTTTTTTCCAGTTCCTCATGTAATAATTCGGATAGTACTTGATCAATTGTATGTCTGTTAATTCCCTTATCTTTTAATTCATATTTTAACAGATTGGAGCCGCGGGGTTTATGGTTGATTCTATCTTTAACCCATTTTCGAGCAAACCGTTCATCATTCAAATAATCCAGTCGGGAAAGATCGTCAATCACCCTGTGTGCAATTTCTCTGTTATATCCTTTTTTTAATAATCTTGATTTAATTTCATACTTGCTTCTTTCTCTATAAGAAAGAAGACGAAAGGCATAATTTTTTGCTTCCTGTAATTTCTCATCATCCAAAATTAATCTCTCCTAACAATCAGGCATTTTCTTCTACAGGAGTTTCTTCTTCTGCATCTTCTTCTTCAGGGGCCAGTCCTACTTTTTCCTTAATTTTATTTTCTATTTCTTTTTTGATCTCGGGGTTTTCATTAAGAAATTCTTTGGAATTTTCTCTTCCCTGTCCCAGTCTTTCTTCTCCATAAGAATACCAGGAGCCAGCACGTTCGATGACACCTGTATCAACTCCCATATCCAGGATACAACCGGCAGTTGAAATACCTGTTCCATACATGATATCAAATTCGGCCTGCCTGAAGGGGGGAGCTACTTTGTTTTTCACTACTTTAACCCGGGCATGGGAACCGATAATCTGATCTCCATCTTTGATAGTCTGAGATCTTCTGATTTCAATACGGACTGATGAATAAAATTTCAATGCTCTGCCACCGGGTGTAGTTTCCGGGTTACCAAACATAACTCCTACCTTTTCCCTGATTTGATTGATAAAAACACAGGCAGTTTTAGATTTACTGATAGCACCGGATAATTTACGCATGGCCTGAGACATTAATCTTGCCTGTAAACCTACATGAGAGTCTCCCATTTCTCCTTCCAGTTCTGCCTTGGGTACCAGAGCAGC
>CAZSTU010000111.1:414-8472 GCA_964609745.1 uncultured Halanaerobiaceae bacterium | reverse complement strand
TTATTGCTTTAAAGTATTGATATTGATCCCGAACAGCTTGATAATGATGAATAAATGATAAAGGAGTGGTCAATATGCCCATAAAAAGGGAAGATGATTTTGAAAAAAGACGTCAGCATCTCAAAGTACTTTCCGAAAAGGAATTAAAGGAAAGATTTTGGGAATTAACTGAAGAAATAGTTGAACCTTTAATAGATATGGCAGAAAAAAATACTTCAAAATCAATAGAGAGGTCAGTATTACTAAGGATGGGATTTAATAGTCTTGATGCCAAAGCAATTGTAAATGAAGTGGCAGAAGCAGATTTGTTGGGTAAAGGCGCAGGTCATGTAGTTTTAAAGCTGGCTGAGGAAGAAAATGTAGAGATTAAAGATGCCGGCCTGGCTATAGTTGATGGCAAATATACTAGAGATGACCTCAGAAAATTATTTGAGGGGGGTGAAAAGTAATGGATTTAAAGCCGGATGAAAAGTTAGATATAGAGGAGATTTTACAGGACCTGGAAGATTATCGTCCCCGTCGTAAAGGGTGGACCTGGAGAAAAAAGGTGGATAATCAAAAAATAGGTGATTTCACTTATAAAGAAAGCAGTAAAAATCTTGAAAATAGTGTTCCTCTTCCGGCAGCAAGAAGTTTTGGGGGAATTGATCCACAACCTGAACCTGTAATAACTACTGAAATTGCTTCCGGTAGATTTGAAGACGATATTCGTCGTATGCGGATGGCAGCCTGGCATGGTGCAGATCATATCATGGTTATCAGAACAGCAGGACAGAGTCATTTTGACGGTTTGATAGAGGGCACTCCACAGGGGGTTGGTGGTATTCCCATTACCCGTAAACAGATTAGAGCTACCCGAAAAGCTCTGGATTATGTGGAAGATGAGGTGGGCCGCCCAATTAATTTCCATTCTTATGTTAGTGGAGTAGCAGGCCCCGAAATTGCTGTATTATTTGTGGAAGAAGGGGTTAATGGAGCCCATCAGGATCCACAGTATAATGTTCTTTATCGTGACGTTAATATGTATCGTTCTTTTGTGGATGCTGCAGTGGCCAAAAAGTTGATGGCAGGAGCAAATATGCTGCAGATTGATGGTGCTCACAATGCCAATGCAACTGCAAGGGAAGCCTGGAAAGTTATGCCTGAACTTTTTGTTCAACATGCAATTAATTCTCTATTTTCTCTAAACGCAGGTATGCCTAAAGAATATATTGCACTTTCAACAGTACCCCCGGTTGCTCCTCCAGCCCCAGATCTCAGGATAAACCTTCCTTATGCTGTAGCATTAAGAGAATTTTTTGATGGTTTCCGATTTAGAGCACAGCAGAATACAAAGTATATGGAATCTTCAGTCAGAGAAGCTACTGTAACTCATACCCTTAATTTATTGATTTCGGAATTGACATCTGCAGACTTGCAGAGTACAATCACTCCTGACGAAGGACGTAATGTCCCCTGGCATTATTATAATGTACAGGCTGTAGATACAGCAAAACAGGCTTTTTCTGGTATGGATGGGTTAAAGGAATTACTTGAGCTTAAAGAGGAAGGTTATTTGCGTGATAAAGCACGGGAGTTAAAGGAAAGAGCTATTTTGTTCCTTGAAGAAATCATTGAAGTTGGAGGATACTTTAAAGCTGTTTCTGAAGGATTTTTTGTTGATTCCGGTAAATATCCGGAACGCAATGGTGATGGTATAGTCAGGGAAATGGATGGTGGAGTTGCTGCAGATTCTATAGTTCCAAGGGATAAAGATTATATGGCACCTGTATGTGATCATTTTGGATATAATAATTTACCTGAAAGCCTGGAACAGCCCTGTGAACTGATAAATGGATGTACCCTTCATGATCCGGATAAAATAGAGTATATTGATGAACTTGATGAAAAAGATAATGTAAAGGAAAGACTGAAAGAAAACAAAGAATATAGAAAAGGAAACAAATTAAAACCGGAAGTTGAATGGCTCGGTGATGGTTGGGTTAATACTACTATCTTTTTACCAACAAATGAAACAGTAGCTGAGGTAGCTGCTCTGGAGATAGCTGAAAAAATGGGTCTAAAAAATGCCGAGGTTATTCATAGAGAAGTAATGCACCCAGCAGAAGGAACTTTGATTGAAGTTAAAGGTCAGGTTGACTTTGATATTGATATGGATGAACTTGATATACCTGAAAAAGAGGAACCATTACCATATGATGAACTACGCAGTTATGTAGATGACAATCCAATGAAAGTTGTTGCAGCAACAGTCGGGGAAGATGAGCATTCTGTCGGCATGAGAGAAATTATTGATATAAAACATGGTGGTATTGAAAAGTTTGGATTTGAAGTAAATTATCTAGGTACTTCGGTTCCTATCAATAAAGTTGTAGATGCAGCAGTAGAATTAGATGCCGATGCTATTTTGATGAGTACAATTATTACCCATAATGATGTGCATCGTAAGAACATGTAGAAAGTACATGATCTTTGTGTTGAAAAAGGCATAAGAGATGATGTAATTCTTGTAGCAGGAGGAACTCAGGTCACAGATGACATAGCTGTAGAAGCGGGAATGGATGCAGGGTTTGGTCGTGGCACCCATGGTGATCAGGTTGCTACTTTCCTCGTTAAAAAAGACAGAGGAGAGGTATAAAAATCTGAGCTCAATTTATAATTTATTATAGAGGAGGAAGAGAGGGGAAACCCTCTCTTTTTAAATATCAGGCAGGAATTCAAAAAAATTTGTCTAATATAATAAAATAATATCAAAGATAAAATAGGGGGTGATTGGTATTCTGGCAGAACTGACAAGACCTGTATGGGCAGAAATAAAACTTTCCAATATTGCTTATAATATTAAACAGGTAAGAAAAAGTGTTTCACAGGAAACAAAAATTATGTCAGTTGTTAAAGCAGATGCTTATGGGCATGGAGCTATACCTGTAGCCAGAAAAGCGCTGCAGGCTGGCGCTGATAGGCTGGCAGTAGCTGTTCCGGAAGAAGGTGCAGAATTAAGAAGAGCAGGTTTCGAAGTTCCGATACAAGTGTTTGGAGAACTATTATCGGGACAGATGCAATTAGTTGTCGAATATGATCTGGTACCTACAGTATGTAAAATAGAGACAGTAAAAAGACTCAATAAACTTGCAGAAAAAAAGAGAAAAAAACAGAAAGTACAAATTATAATTGATACAGGAATGGGTAGAATTGGTGTTTTCCCTGATAATGCTGTGAATTTTATAAAAAAGATATCTGCATTAGAGAACATTGAAATTGAGGGAATAATGACTCATTTTGCAAAAGCTGATGAAAAGGATAAAAGTTATACAGAAAATCAATGGGAAAAATTTACTTCCATTATTAATGTACTTGAATCTAAAGGAATACATATTCCATTAAAACAGGCAGCAAATAGTGCCACGATTATTGATATGCCTGAAAAGTCTCTTGATATTGTAAGACCGGGGATTATGATGTATGGTATGAGGCCCTCTAAAGAGGTAGATCAAAATCTTTCTTTAAAACCTGCTCTATCATGGAAAAGTAAAGTTGTTTATCTCAAAGAATTACCGGCAGGGCATGGTATTAGTTATGGGGCAACTTATGTTACAGAGGAAAGAAGAAAAATAGCGACTATTCCTCTGGGTTATGCTGATGGATATTTTCGTCTTTTATCTAATAAAGCAGATGTTTTGATTAAAGGGCAACGGGCCCCAATTAGAGGAAGAGTTTGTATGGATCAGTTCATGGTAGATGTTACTGATATTCCTGATGTAAAAATTGGTGATGAAGTGGTTTTAATTGGCTCTCAGGGAGACAAAGAAATAACTGCCATGGAACTGGCGGATTTGATAGGAACAATAAATTATGAAATTACCTGTTCAATTAGCAAAAGAGTTCCCAGGATTTACAAATAAAAACATTTTAAAAGCAGCATAGAATTATAAGAACTTTTTTAATTTGTTAAAACAACGGGTACAGTTACCTAGTCATTTGTGTAAATAGTTGTTTTTTCATAAATTTAAGGTTGATTGGCTCCAGGAATTTACCTTATTAAAAATATATAAAAAGTTAAGCTAAGAGTATTTTAGTGTTGCAATTTAAGATTCAATGTATTATAATAGTATATACTTAAAATTGATAATGTAAAAACGTTGATCGGGAATAGTAGATTCTCCAAACCGTAGTAATTAAGAGAGCTAATGGTGGTGCAAATTAGCCGGTAGGAGAATTGAATCCACCCATGAGTGACAGGGGGTAAAAACTCTGTCCGGAACAGCCCGTT
Source organism: uncultured Halanaerobiaceae bacterium (assembly GCA_964609745.1). Taxonomy (GTDB): domain Bacteria; phylum Bacillota; class Halanaerobiia; order Halanaerobiales; family DATFIM01; genus CAZSTU01. The sequence goes on along the minus strand of CAZSTU010000111.1, from coordinate 4,202 downwards.
ATAGCTGCAAGAGTGGTTTCAGCATTTTTGTTGAAATCATCAGGGTGGTACCACGGGAATAATTACTCCCGTCCCTGTCTTATTTAAAGGCAGGGATGGGAGTTTTTTATTTATTAAATTTAAGGAGGAGAGAAAAAATGCTTGATCGTAAGTATATCAGGGAAAATCTTGATGATGTTAAGCAGGCTTTAGAAGACAGGAATATGGAAGCAGAGCTTGGAGTATTTGAGGAGTTGGAAGAAAAAAGAAGAGATCTTTTATATGAGAATGAACAACTTCGTCATAAACGAAATGTGACCTCAGATAAGATAGGTGAATTAAAAAGATCGGGTGAAGATGCAAGTGAATTAATATCTGAGATGAAAAGTGTTTCGGCAAAAATCACTGAATATGAAGAAGAACTGGATGAAATTGAAGAAAAGTTAGATGAAATTTTACTTTCAATTCCCAATGTTCCCCATGAGGATGTGCCGGTAGGTGAAGATGAAAGTGATAATGTGGAAATACGTAAATGGGGTAAACCCCGGCAGTTTGATTTTGAGTTTAAAACACACTGGGAACTCGGGGAGGAACTGAATATTCTTGATTTTGAACGGGGGAGTAAAGTAACAGGATCAAGGTTTACTTTTCTTAAAAATGCCGGTGCAAGACTGGAAAGAAGCTTAATTTCTTTTATGATTGATTTACACACTCAAGAACACGGCTACAGAGAAATATTTCCTCCCTTTATAGCTAATGCAGATAGTATGACCGGCACAGGACAGCTGCCCAAATTTGAACATGATATGTTTAAACTTGAAGGGCGAGATTATTATCTTATACCAACCGCCGAAGTTCCCGTGACCAATCTATATCGGGATGAGATATTAAGTGCTGAAGAGCTTCCGATATATCATGTAGCCTATAGTGCCTGTTTTAGAGCAGAGGCTGGCTCTCACGGTCGTGATACCAGGGGAATAATCCGACAGCATCAGTTCAATAAAGTGGAGCTTGTCAAATTTGTGGAACCTGAGACCTCTTATGAAGAATTAGAAAAAATAACAGCAAATGCGGAAAAGGTATTACAAAAACTTGAATTACCATATAGAGTAGTCACTCTCTGTACCGGTGATTTGACCTTTTCTTCTGCTAAAACCTATGATCTGGAAGTCTGGATACCGGCTTATGATCGCTATCGTGAGATTTCCTCCTGCAGTAATTTTGAAGATTTTCAAGCAAGGAGAGCGGGAATACGTTATAGACCTGATCCTGATGCTAAAGCACGCTATGTTCATACTTTAAATGGTTCAGGTCTGGCCATAGGCAGAACGGTGGCAGCTATTATGGAAAATTATCAAAATAAAGATGGAACAATTACTGTACCTGAAGTTTTAAGACCATATATGGGTATGGAAAAAATTACTTCATAAGTTATTATTCAATAAAACCCCTGCTTATAGTATAAAGCAGGGGTTAAATATTATTTTTGTGATTTGTAAAAGTTTATTAAGGTTATTTCTAAATTCTAAAACAACATCAGTTATGTCTAATTTGTGCCCTTTCATTGAAAAAGCTTTTTGTCCCCAGGGTAACAAGAAAATATACTGTAAGGGTCACACTACCTAAAATGCCCATCATTATTGCAATTTGATATTTTATAGCAGTCAAGGGGGTTGCCCCGGCAAGTATTTGTCCGGTCATCATCCCCGGTAAAAAGACTATGCCCATTCCCAGCATTGAGTTTAGGGTGGGTAAAATAGCATTGTAAAAGGCTCTATTGCTTATTTTTTTACTGGCTTCAATGGGATGAGCCCCCATCATTAAGGCATTTTCTATTAGTTTTTTATTGTCTTTAATACCATTTACTAAACCCTCGACTCCCAAAGAAATTCCTGTCATTGAGTTGCCAATTAACATTCCTGATAGTGGTATAAAATATTGAGGTCTGAACCATGGTTTTAAATTTACAACGATTAAGAGAAAATAAAAAATACTTATTATGGTACCTGTTATCATGGAGAATGCTATAATACTTTTTAATTTTTTTGATAAATCAGTTTGTACCCTGCCGTAAATATTAAAAATAGCGAAGGCTTCCATAATTAAGAGTATACTCAATATAATGAATTTATTTGGATTTTCAAATATATATGTTAATACAAAACCAACCATTACAAGTTGTATTGTCATTCTTGTAGAAGCCAGTAAAATTTGTCCTTCATGGCCAACTTTTTTATTTTTTACTATAGCCAATAATATTAAAACAAATATATAGGCAGCAATAAGTCTGATTAAACTTATCTCTATGATACCATCCATTATTAATTGATTCCTCCCGCTAATTGATCTGTTTTTTCTACTCTGCCGTCATTTATAGTGACAATTTTTTCACCATACTTTCTGGCTATATCAGTGGAATGGGTAACCATTATCAGTGTTCCATTTTTATTTTTTATATAATTAACAACCATTTCAATAATTAATTTTTCTGTCTTTTCATCCAGAGAAGAGGAGGGTTCATCAAGCAATAGTATCTCTGGATCCAGCAGTAAAATTCTGGCCAGTGCTATTCTTTGCTTTTCTCCACCTGACAAATTTTTAGCATCTTCATTAAGATTATGACCATCCATTCCTACAGTTTTTAAAATATTTTGATACTCTACATTATTTTTGTTTTCTTTTTCAGCATATTTTTGGGCTAAATTAAAATTATCTTGAATTGTTCCGGGGAAAATCACCGGATTTTGAGGCAACATGGGAACTTTACGCCTTAATTCTATTGGGTTATAGTCCATTATATTTTTGTTCTTAAATTTTATTGTTCCTGAATCAAACTGAAGCATGTTATTTAAGAGTTTTAAAAAGGTTGTTTTGCCCCCTCCGCTTTTGCCAACTATACAGGTGATTTCATTTTTTTCTATTGTCAAGTCTTTAATATACAATATATCTTTATATCTGACCTCTTTTAGATCAAACATTTATTTACACCCCTTATTCATTTTCAAATATTTCATTAAAAAGTTCTACAGTTTGAGTTTTTACATCATTCAGTATATTTTCTCCCCTTTTGGTGAGAGAATAATATTTTCTCATTTTACCTTCCACATTCTTTTCGCTGCTTTTTAATATTCCATCATCCTCAAGATTGTGAAGTATGGGATAAAGGGTGCCTGCACTAATAGAATACCCGTGTTCTTCAAGTTCTTTTTTTATCCATAGACCGTAAAATGGTTCTTCTTTTGCATGATGAAGAATGTGTATTCTCATAAATGCTAAAAATATTTTTCGCCTTATTTTATTGGAGATTATAAACACCTCCTGTTAATCAATATTTAAGAATATCGATATCGATTATCTATATTATACCTAAAAAAATTTATTTTTACAAATAATATACTTGATTTTTGCTATTAATTAATAAATAATATCCGATTCTTTTTATATTTATATTATCTGATAAAACATCTTAATTAGAAATAATATTATTTATTGAAATTATATTTTTTTAGAAGTATGTTGGCTTGAAAAATATAATGATAATTTAGATAATAGCCTTAATGATTTTAAGATTGCCTTTATCATATATATTTTCTGTGAGTTTTGAATGTGGAAGCAAAGGTATATAGAGGAGACAGTAATATTCTGGTAGCTTTTATAGGTATATTTTGGTCTAAAAAGGGCAAATGGAAAGAAAAAGAGGTTTAAACAAAAGTCAGTACTTTTGATCTAAGAAAAGAAATATCTAATTAAAATAAAAAAAGCCACTTCTCATGAAGTGACATAGTTATTAATATATTAATGGCGAACGG
>CAZSTU010000111.1:0-404 GCA_964609745.1 uncultured Halanaerobiaceae bacterium | reverse complement strand
CCATTTCACCGTCCGCTATAAATTTTACTATATATTATGTCTGATGTCAAGCAGGTTTTTTGCCTCAACTGGTAAACTTTTTCTATAATCCAATAAATGACCTATATATTTTTGTAACCTCTTACTAAATTTCTACTTTCTTTTATTTCCAACTTATTATCCATTAAATAAATTTATCTACTGTCCTTTAATTCCTATAATATTTTCTGAGTTACTATGGGATTTGAAGGAACTTTTTAAAGAAATATTACTATTTTTTTGATTAGTTATAATCGGAATATTATATTTGTACTAGAATATCTAATAGGATAAACAATTAATTAAATTTTATGCATCTTCACGTTTAGGACATGTTGAAGTTTTGTGATTAAACTTACAAGTATTTATTCTAATAAAAATCAAAT
>CAZSTU010000110.1:0-8531 GCA_964609745.1 uncultured Halanaerobiaceae bacterium | reverse complement strand
TATCAGGTACAATGGCTACCCTGCGCAGTGCCCATTCAAGTTTGGCCTCTGTCGCCTCTTTTCCCTGGCTCTTTAAGCCCAGAGATAGAAATTTACGTACACTTACCCCCTCAAATCGAGCCGGTTCCTGCCAGGCCAGAGTTAATCCTCTTTGTGCCCTTTGATCAGTACTCAAATTATTAATTTCTTCGTCTTTAAACATTATACTTCCACTCTGAGGCTGATAACCACTAAGTCCCATAATAGTATAAGCCAAACTCGACTTACCACAACCATTGGGACCTATCAAAGCAAAGACTTCACCTCTATTTATCTGCATTGTCATATTTTTTAATATCTGTGATCTGTCTAATTCTAGATTTAAACCCTTTATTTCAAGTAATTTTTTATCAGGCAATTGACTGCCTCCTTTCTTTTACTCTGCATTTAAGTTTATCAAATTAATCAACATTAACAAGTAAATTATATTACATAATTTCAAAATGGTCAATTTTTTATTTCCAGTATATTAATCCTTCATGGACATAACAGCACGGGCAACCACTGCTACTAAAACAGCAGCCAATACTGCCTCAGGCAAACCCTGAACTCCAGCAATAGGAAGAGCAGCGCTAAAAGGTATATAACCTCTAAGTACAGCCAGGCCTAACACCAATACTGTATTGGTAACTGTACCCACTACACCAGCAAATAATAATGAAAAATTTTGGTTAATTTTACGTGTACTCTGATAAGCAAAATAAGAAAAAACTCCTATAAAAAGTCTGGGTATTATAGCCACAAGCGGATCGGCAAATAAAGGATTTGTAGCACGCAAAAAACTGAATATACCAAATATCAAACCTACCAATAAACCAACTACCGGTCCTTCAATAACTCCTCCAAGTATAGCAGGCACATGCATAATAGTTGCATGCCCGGCTGGAGTAGGTACAGGTATAAAACCCAAACCTGTAGCTCCCAATAAGACAGCAACAGATCCCAGCATTCCTGAAATTACAATTTTTCTTGTTGATAATCTCAAATTAAATAACCCCCCTTGATTTTTGACAACAATTTAAGCGCCAAATAAAGACAGGGAGGTACAGTTACTCCTTCCCTATCCCGGTCTAAAAAAGATCCAGGTAGTGACTGACCGTATTTTATTATAAGACATCCAGCATTTTGGCCAGAGTATGACTCTCCTGTGAGATGTCATCCCGGCAGCTTCAAATTGCTGTCATAATGCAACTTTCATTATCAGCTTAATTATATTATATATATACCCTATTTACAAGAAAAAAATAATAAACCGGCTCCATAAAAAATAGAGCCGGCTTTTTATTCAGTAATTATTTTTTATTTTAAAACTACAGCAGCCTCAGGACTATTGACCCGGAAGGTGAAAGTCTCAAAGAAGAAGAATTCCAGTTCATCTCCCTGCTGGCCATTATACCCAACAGAAATATCCTGTCCAACTATCAATTCAAAATCATCACCGCGAGTGGACATTAATACCCCCTCTTCACCAAGAGTAGGTACATTTACAATCTCACCACCAATAACATTGGACAATTTATTAATAAGAGGGTATCCTTTATCATCGAGTTCATAAACTAAATTGTAAAGCTCACTTCCCAGCATCAAATTGAAGGGACCATCAACTCCCTCATCATTCATGTCATTAATGGCCGATACAATTGTAGATACAAGTTTATTTTTATCTCTACCGAGTTTCTTTTCAGGCATTTCTGAAGTAGAAATAATTCCTTTAATGTTGGCTTCATCAAGACCATAAAAGATTGCACTATCTTCTGCCTTAGAGACTTTACGGGCGGCTTCAATAAGTGGTTCTGTTTCTACATCTACTGCACCACGCGCCAGTGATTCTATTTCTTTTTTATCCAATTTAAATGGCACACGTACTTCTACAAGAGGAAGAACTACTCTTTTACTGTAATCAACACCGTCAACATCTTCATTTTCCAGGGCATTTACTCTCCCGGTATTAACTACTCCAAAATCTATCCCTTTTGGACCTGCAAAATCAACAGCCTTCCGACCATTAAGATACATGGTCAAAATTTCACGGGCCTCTTCGTCAATAAAATCCCAGGCTTCCTGTGGTATGGGCGCCAGAGAACGGTTTAAAATATCCATTAATTATTTCCCCCTTTCAAACTGCTGATACCCAATGAGCCTGAACCGGAAGTGCCATTGCTTTCTTCAGCACCTTCTCCTTCTTCATCTTCTTCAATATGGGTAATATCTGCATCAGTAAAAAGAAAAGTGCGTAACATTTCATCCCATACCGGGGAATTACGACGCAGCCATTCCAGTCCCATACAGGCATGTTCAATTTCTTCATCACGGTTATGTTCTACAATTGACTGCACCTGAGGGTCATTGGTAGCATCGGCTCTCTGATTATACCAGTTAACAGCTTCCAGTTCTTCGATAACACTTTGAATAATACGGTGATATTCTTTAGCCTCTTCAGAAAGATTATCTTCATGAAACTCGGCCATTAATACCCCTCCTCAATTAATATTGATTATCATTATTCTATAATTATTTTAACTTTTTCCACAGTATTTGTCAACTTATTTCAATAATTTTCTTTTGTTTAATATTTTCTGCCATTAAAATTACTATGAGGAATTAAAGTGTTGAATTCCCGCAAATTTATTTTCCCCTGCCAGTATTTATATATTTTTTCTAAAAACTCAGCCCCCTTCTCTAGTGCACTATTAAAATAATCATCTATATTTTCATAATCTTTATCTGTTAAAAATCGGTACCTTTTACCTTCTATATGACTGTATAGCATTATATTTCTATCAGTAAATAAATTAAATATTTTTAATAAATAGTATTTAAATCTAAAGGGTGAATAATAAAGTTTTTTTGCCCTCTTAAAGTCACTATAAGATTCCTGAATAAAAGCTAAATCTCCTTTTTGCTCAAAAATATCTCGTAATAAATACCTGTAAAATTGCTCAATAAATTTCGGCAGTTTATTGCCCAGGTTCACAGCTTTAACAGGAGAAAAAACACTTGTTTCAGTTTTCCAGTACTCCTCTACCAAAAAGTTGTCTATTTTCAATTCCAGGATTTTGTGCAGATCATGATCATCTCCTATCATATCAAAAACAAGGGGGTGCATGTCCCGGTCTAAAATATAATGAGCTGAAAACCCCAAAAAATAAACCAGCTTTTTTTCGTTTTCTATCTCACTATCCGCTAAAGAACAAATCTTTTCCACTAAAGCAGTCATCATCTCTTTAGTTGATTCATTATGTATCATTTTTGCATATTTCGGGCCTTCTTTGGGTTTAAGTGAGGGCCAGGATTTATGATAATAGAGAAAATCAGGACCTTGACAGGCAAAATTAAAAATAAAATTATTTTTTTCTATAATATCATTTAACCCTTCATCATCAACCCTTTCTATCATCTTACGTCCGCCCAGAATATGTGTCCAGAAATCAGGCATATTTATCACTCCAATTTATTCTACATTATCTACATAAAAGGTATCATAAAAGTATACATTTTGCAAAAGTATATTGATTAGGTTATAAATTATAAGAAAGGCCAAAAAATAATTGATGTGCCCTGTATTTTCTTTCATCCCACCATTTTTCATGCATTAAATCTAACCTATACTCACCCCATATTTCAAGTTCTTCCCCTATTTCCCGTACCGGTTTTAATTTAAATTGTGATTCCATTAATTGATAATCATATCTTGTAAAAGAAAGTCCACTTAATAGTTTTAGATAATCAAAATCATATTCTATTTCTCCTGAAATTTTCTGCTCAATATCCTTTTCCCGTTCATTTTGATAAATACTTTCTGCATTTTTCTCAAATATATCAAAATTTAGGCTGTACATATTTTGATCAAAATTAAGATTAAAGTTATAATAATATTCATAGAAATATGATATATCATCTTCTTCCCCGGATTCATTATATTCCGTACCCACCTGAGTGGTCAAATTAAATATATCGGTAAATTGATGAGAATAAACAAACAAATTATTTATATTATCCTTTATATCTTTTGAGCCTGTTAGATAATTATATTCAAGTTGATTATTTATAAAAATATCTTTATTAAGCTCATAATTAACTTCAAGATTAAGATCAGTTTCATAAACTTCTGATTCAACATCAGAACTCTCCCTGTAACCTGCCTTATTGTTAACATAATACTTATCACCGGTATATCTTGCGTTATTTGAAAATACCGTAATTCTTTTAGGCTGATCTTTAAAACTATCAGGATAATAAAAAGTATTATCCAGTTCATTACTGAAATTTAGGTTTGACCATTGATAGGAGTGGGCAATTTTTAGTCCCAATTCTTCTTCATAGTTGCTAAATCCATGTCTATACTCTCCTTCATAACCAAAGTCACCTTCAGTACCCAGAAAAGACATCTCATATTGATCTAAACTAATTGAATTTTCCATTAATTGGTTATAAAAGGTTGATGAAAAATCAATATGAGGAAATTTATAATTTAAATCTGTTATTATATTATTATCCAGTTTTAGCTCCTTGTCTTCTTCATCTTCAAAAACCCTATTATATTTAATAGATGTATCAAGTTTATCGGCAGAATATTTTACCCCTATATCTGTTTCATATTCTCTAAACTGATCCCCATCAGTCATGTCTAAATCCAATAATGCTCTCCAGTTTTTATTAATCATATATTCATTTTCTGTATTCACATCATAATTTATTAGGGGTTCTCGCTGCCATTTAAAATCAGTAAAATCATTATAATAATAATCCAGATCTGTATCATTTTTAAATATTTCATTATCATAACTCACTGTATTTGAACTTTTTATACCCCGTTTCTTTTTTTCTCTGGTATCCGAATTATTATCAATATATTCATAACTAACCTCAATAATTTTTGTTTCCTTAAATTCAGTATTAAAAATCACCCTGCCATCACTATACTGAACCCTGTAATCAAGATTTCTTTCCAGTTTTTCGCCATCCTCAGTTCTCAAGGTTTCACTTTCATATAGCACAGGACTATACTCAAGCTCAAACTCTTTATCCTGATTTTCAGGTGATACTATAAGCTTTTCACCATAAGAAAAGGTTTGAGATAGTTCTTCTTTGAGATCCGAAAACATTAAAGTATTTTTGAATTGATAATTATTACCTGTAGTCACAACAGACAATCCTGCTGATTGATTATCATATCCTGCCTCAGCAAAAACTGATTCTTCATCAAGAGGTAAATTATCATTCAGATAGTAACCTTCTATTAACACTTTATCACTTAAATCATAGGAAAAATCTCCACCTCTTAAATTTCCACCATATTCTTCTTCACCAAACTCATATTCATAAGTAACCTTAATCTTTTGATGATCTGAAATAACCTTATTAAAATATAAAAATCCACCTTCATAATCCATATAATAATCCTTATTTTCATCCTCAGGACCGGAACCCCTGTTTTGCTTCACTCCGTCAAGATAAACTGTTTCTGATTCTTCCAGTATATCTTTATGTCCTAGAAAATAAGGGCCTGGTGAATTATCACCCTTTAATTCTACTTCTGTGTAATTACTCTTCTTTTGTGCATTAAATGCCTCTACATTAATTCCCTTTTCTTTATCATGATAATAAGCTTTCATTCCATCCATTGTTTTTTGATAATTAAATCCATGAATTGGAATTCTGTAGTCCTGAGCTCCCATTTTAAAACCATAATTTTTATATAATAAATCTAAAAATTCATCTTCATCCCCTTCTGCTGACAGCAAAAATTCCATCTGTAAATCTTCAGCAGTACTCAAAGAACCGGATGCTTCTGTATCATATTCTATAGAAGGAGATAGGGAGGGAATAGAGTCATCATTATATTCACTGTAAAGATCTGCATCACCCATAAATTTACCTATACTGATACTCAAATCCTGATTTATATTTATTTCATCTTTGTCTGCAGCCTGCAGATGGTTATTATAAAAAAATAACAACCCCAGAATAAGACTAATAACTAAAACTGGTAGAAATAGTCTGTTGAATTTCTTCTTTATCAAATCTATAACCATAGTTAAATTTATACCCCCTAAATCCTACTCCAAATCCAGCAGAAATAGTTCGGTCAGAATTATAACCCAGACCAAGATCAATACTATCTATTATCTCTTCTGAAAATTCATCATAAACATAATCCAGACCCAGATTATATTTTAAACCCCCTTTTTCTTCCTTTTCCAGATTAAAAGCTGCAGTCAGTCCCCCTCTTTTACCTCCCAGGGCCAGCCCATACCCGGGTCTGGCAACTGCCTCAGCCGTACCTGTCGAATACTCCAATTGATTGTAAATATTTGCTGCCAGCAGGCTGATAAATATTTCGTCAACATAGTCTTTTTGTACTTTATTTCTATAATCAAAACCCAGCTCAACATTATAACCGGAGGCATTATAATCGGACTGATCAGGTACTTCTGTAACTGTTAGTGCCAGCAGTTCACCCTTGACACCAACCGTGAAATCACGCCAGTTCAGGGCATAAACATTACCCCAGCGGTAAGTATTATAATTAAATTCCAAACCATCAGGACTCTGATTTATTATCAGATAAGAGCCATAATCATCTTTTATCAATGAAAGAGCTGTATACTTCATACCGAAAATATCTCTCTGTTCAATACCAATTTTATTAGATATGTTTTGGCTGTAAGCAGGATTATCTGTTATAGCAAAGGGATCATTTAATGATACCCCCTCCAGTGATGTTCCATAATATCTGCCACTCCAGGAAAATCGAGGGAAAACACCACCGATTTCAGCCTGTACAGGAGAAATCCAAAATAATATAATTAGAAATATATAAAGTAAAAATAGATATTTTCTCATATAAAATACCCCATTATTATATAAGAATGCAGGGGCTTACCCCTGCATTCTTATAAATTATTTCTTAATCTAGCTTTATTTCAAATTCATTAAATTCACTGAGTGAAAGACCGCTGGCATTGGACCCCTGACCTACAGTCAGTATACCCCAGTGATAGCTTCCATTATCCAGTTTAAAACCATCAAATTCTTTGGTATCTTCATTAAAGTTTTCCCTGTGTTTTATGTTTTCTTCCTCCCCTTCAGCAACCATTAATTGATAGCCTGCTATATTATTTATTTCTTCCCAGCTAAATAATGGATTTTCAACTCTTACGTTTGTTTTGTCTGAAGGCAAATTTATATTGCTCTCCGGTAAGATTACAGCATAATCTTCACTGAAGTCACCTTTGAGGGTATCTACATATGCTCTTATTTTAAACTCATTTACAGTACCAATTTCATCATCATTTAATTCTACATATACCAGGCTGTCATCAACTTCTTCTAATTGTGAAGGTTCTATATCTACCAATAATTCATCACCTTCATCTGTGATTTTATAGATCTGATACCCATCCACATTTTTAACTTTCTTCCAGGAAAAAATATACCCTGTCTCATAGCCATCAGGAACCTGATATTTTTTAATATTAGCTGGATCTATTTTTGTAGAACCCATGGTATTATTTGATTTATCCAAATTACTGATAATAGTAGGATCTACTTTTCCTTCTGGCGCAGTAATTCCCCGGGCATCAAATTCTTCAACAGTGGCCACATTACCACTTATGGCGGCAAACTCAACTTCAGCAGATCCTGCATTTGAATTAACCCTGATAGTTGTAGTTGAACCTTCTTTAACCTCATCTGCCACCCTAATACTAATTTCTTTTGTTCCTCTTCCCTCTTTTTTTCCAAATACAAGCCATTCAACATCAGTTTCTAATTCCCATTTAAGTTCTCCATTACCATCATTGGCGATAATGAAAGAAGTTATCCCTCCAGGTGCAGTATGAATGTATTCCGGCGAAACTGATAGTTCGGGGATTAATTCTTCAGTTTCCTCCTGACTACAACTACAGATTAACAAAACAGTCAGCAGCAAAATTACTGATAAAAAAATCACTCTATTTTTTCCCATTTCTTTACCTCCCATTATCTTTATTTATTTCATTACCACAGAATGTTTATTAAGAACTGTGGTGTTACCACTGCTATCAGTAAATTTAACTTTAATTACATAAGCACCATTAAGCACCATTTCACCCTTGTTATTCCGTCCATCCCAGTAGGCGGCATGATGGCCCGGGTTGTGCATACCCTTCTCTATTGTTTTTACCAGTTTGTTGCTCAGGGTATATATTTCAATTTCAACCCTGCCCTTTGCCGGAAGAGTATAATCCATTCTCTGAGATTCACTTGTTGGATCAAAGGGATTATTATCAACCAGGAAAGAAAGTGATTCGGGCAGTGGTGACATCAGCAGAATTTTTACTTTATCTGAGATAGCAGTTCTTTGATCAGTATTTTTTACCTCCAGTTCAAAATCATGGAAGGTAGCACCCAGTGGTTCACCACTTTCAGTAACAGTATCCACAGAAGTGCTGAAGTTACCGGGTTTAATATCTTCAAAGTTCCATTCCCTTACTGTATTATCATCAACT
>CAZSTU010000109.1:0-8566 GCA_964609745.1 uncultured Halanaerobiaceae bacterium | reverse complement strand
AAACAGACTGTCCTGGAGGAAGAAGATACTGACCTTAAAGTAGAAAAAGCAATTAATTTTAAACAAATAGAACTTACAGGTTTACGGGAAAGATGGAAAAGAGATATTGTTTATAAAGAAGTAGATGGTGAAGATTTAACTCTTGATTTGTTTTTGCCTGAAAGAGAAGATTTTCAGAATACACCAGTAATATTGTATATACATGGTGGAGGTTTTATTAGAGGAGATAAAAGTGAGATTTTTGAACTTTCATCTTTATTTCAGGCCTGGTTGCAGGAAGGCTGGGCGGTTGCCTCTGTAAATTACCGTCTTTTATATGGTGATACAATGTTTCCGGATAATGTGGAAGATGTTGCTTCAGCCTTAAAATGGCTAGAAAAAAATGGCCCAAAATTTAATTTAAATATAGAACAAATAGTTTTAGTGGGACATTCTGCTGGTGGGAATCTGGCTTTACTGACTGGATTATCAAAAGAAAACTCAGTTCAATTCATTGTTTCCATGGCAGGACCAACAAAATTATATGGAAGTGAAGACTTTGAATTGCGTAAAAAGTTAATGGAAATCATAAATCAAAATGATTTTGATAATAAAATACTACAAAAAGCCAGCCCTATTGACCTGCTGGATGAAAGTGGCCCTCCGATTTTACTGGTACATGGTACTGATGATAATTTTGTTCCATACGAACAATCCCGTATTTTTCACGAAAAAGCTCTTGAACTGGGTGCAGATTGTAGATTATTAACTATTGAAGGAGGAGGACATGTACTTGCATTTAGTTACCTGCCCCGGATGCATGTTCTAAAAGATGATATCATGAATTTTATGAAAACTAATATACAGTAAAATTCATTGGAGGTTTCAGAAAGAAATTCGAGAATTATATATATGGGGAGTTGATACAGGATGAGTAATAGACTTTTCTTGCTGGACGGTCACAGCCTGGCACATAGAGCTTTTTATGCTTTACCATTACTATCAAATTCTGAAGGACATTATACCAATGCTGTTTTTGGTTTTTGCAAGATGTTATTTCGTTTAATAGATGATGAAGATCCTGATCTAATGGGAGTGGCTTTTGATAAAAAAGGTCCTACATTTCGTCACAAGGAATATGATGAATATAAGGCGGATCGTAAAGAAACACCTGAAGAATTAAGTCCACAATTTGATATATTGAAAAAATTACTTGAAATCTTAAAGATTCCTCAATTTGAAGTAGATGGCTTTGAGGCAGATGATATTATTGGAACCCTGGCTAAAAGAGCTGCTGATGACGGTTATCAGGTTGTAATAGTAACAGGTGACCGAGATGCATTACAACTGGTAGACGAGAATATCAAAGTAATGTATACCAGAAAAGGGATAACAGATATTGTCTATTATGATCTAAAAAAGGTAAGAGAAGAATATCAACTGGAACCGAAACAATTAGTAGATATGAAAGGATTGATGGGAGATAAATCAGATAATATTCCGGGAATACCGGGTATTGGTGAGAAAACTGCGACAAGTCTTTTGAAAGAATTTTCAAGTATGGAAAATATCTTAGATAATATTGAAAAAGTTTCTGGTAAAAAACGAAAGGAAAATCTGCGCAAATATGGGGAACAGGCCCGTATGAGTAAGATGCTCGGTGAAATAAAAGTGAATGTTCCACTTGATATTGATTATAATCAATTAAAAAGAGGAGAGTTGACTCCAGAAGAGAATAAAAGAGTTGTTGAATTATTTGAGGATCTTGAATTTAACAGTTTACTGGAGCGCTATCAAGAAATTGATATACTTTCACCGGAAGATGTAGAAATTATTGATTTAAAAAAATCGGAACAAATAAAAAATAGTTTGTCAGAAATTAAAGAAAAAGGCAAAATGAGTGTTTTATTTTTGCTTGATGAATATGATAATCCTGTTGAATCTAATCTAGAATGTATTTTAATTTCCTATAAAGAAAATGAAGTTTTAAGATTACCTCCGGAAGAGAAAATATTTAATATTATTGAACCTCTACTCGAAAATAAAAATATAAAAAAAGTAATGTATAAGGCCAAAGAAACAATGTTAACGGCAAAAAGATATAATTTAGAGATTAATGGCCTTGTATTTGAGCCTCTTCTGGCCAGGTACTTATTGTATCCTTCTGAAAATATGATATCAATTGATGAATTATTCAAACAAGAACTTTCATTTGAGCCTGGAGATGATTTGCCCCGAATTAAAAAATATGCTATCAGGATAAATCGCCTCTTTGAATTAAATGATATATTAATGGAAAAATTGGAGAATAAAAACCTGATTCAGGTTTACAAAGATATAGAGTTGCCTTTAATCCCGTGCCTGGCGGAAATGGAATTAAATGGTATAAAAGTAGATCGGACCTATCTTAATAAATTATCGGAAAAATGGCAGCAGAGAATAAATAAAATAGTTAAAAAAGCTCATAAACTTGCAGGTGAAGAGTTTAATCTTAACTCACCTCAACAGGTTGGTGAGGTTCTTTTTGAAAAACTTGGTTTACCTGTTATTAAAAGAACTAAAACAGGTTATTCGACCAGTATAAGTGTACTGGAAAAACTAAAAGATAAGCATGAAATTGTACCTTTAATTATGGAATATAGAAAGTGGTCAAAACTAAAGTCTACATATGTTGATGCTCTTCCACCCCTGATTAATTCTGATACCGGGAGAATCCACACCAGTTTTAACCAAATGATTACTGCTACAGGACGTTTGAGCAGTACTGATCCCAACCTGCAAAATATTCCTATTAGAACTAAGGAAGGACGGGAAGTTCGTAAAGCCTTTGTTCCGGAAGATGAAAACTGGTTACTTTTGGCTGCTGATTATTCTCAGGTTGAACTGAGAGTTTTAGCTCATATTAGTGAAGATAATTCATTACAGGATGCTTTTCAAAAGGGGTTGGACATACACACAGAAACAGCCAGCAGAATTTTTGAAGTTGAACCCGAGCAGGTAACATCCAATATGAGACGAGAGGCTAAAGTGATAAATTTTGGTATAGCTTATGGAATGAGTGCCTATGGTCTATCCCAGGATCTGGATGTTTCAAGAAAAGAAGCAGAAGAATATATAGAAAAATATTTTGAGCGGTTTAATGGTGTAAAAGAATATATGGATAAGGTAACAGAAATGGCCGAAGATAAGGGTTACGTAACAACTATGTTTAACAGAAGGAGGTATATTCCAGATATAAATAGCGGTAATTATCATAAAAGATCCTTTGCCCGTAGGACTGCAATAAATACACCAATACAGGGAAGTGCTGCCGATATAATGAAACTGGCCATGATAGATGTGTATGATGAATTGTCTAAAAATAATCTTAATGCAAGATTGCTTTTACAGGTTCACGATGAATTAGTTCTTGAGGTTAAAAAGGAGGATTTAAAAGAAACAGCAAAATTATTAAAGGAAAAAATGGAAAAAACTGTTTCATTAAATGTCCCCCTTGAAGTTGATTTGCAAATTGCTTCAAACTGGAGGGATAAAAAAGATTACGTGGTGGATGAAAATGCCTGAGTTGCCGGAAGTGGAAAGTATAGTTAATGGTTTAAAAAAATTAATAATTGGCAGTGAAATTAAATATACAATAATAAGAGAAAAAAAGATTATAGGTTTTCCCCGGCCAGAAAAATTCAAAAATGAAAGTCAGGGAAAAAAAGTAATTAATATAAATCGCAGAGGGAAATATATTTTAATTAATCTTGATAATGTTAAAGAAATTGTTATTCATCTACGTATGACCGGCAAATTACTTGTATTGCCGAGAGGTAAAGATTATAATAAACATACACATATAATATTTCAACTGACTAATAGCAGGGATTTAAGATTTAATAATATTAGAAAGTTCGGACGGGTATATTTAATTGATAAGGGTGACTATGATAAGGCAGGGGGATTGGCTGAGCTGGGTCCTGAACCACTATCAGATGATTTTACTTTTCTAGACTTTGTAGAGCTATTTGAAGGGAGAACAGCTCGAATTAAATCTTTGCTTTTAAATCAAAAATTTATCGCAGGACTAGGAAATATTTATACAGATGAGGCTTTATTTCGCGCCGGTATACACCCGGCAAGGTGTGCTGATACAATATCTGAAAGTGAACTTCTAAAATTATATAAAGCAATTCGTGAAATATTGAAACTTGGAATTAAATATAAGGGGACCTCTTTTAGTGATTATGTTAATGCCCTGGGAGAAGCAGGCAAATTTCAAGAAAAATTAAATGTTTATCAAAAAGAAGGTGAGAAATGTCCTGTATGTGGATCAATTATAGAAAAAGAAAAACTTTCGGGAAGATCCAGTCATTATTGTCCTGAATGTCAGAAGTAATAAGTTTAGGAGGATTACAATAAATGATTA
Source organism: uncultured Halanaerobiaceae bacterium (assembly GCA_964609745.1). Classification (GTDB taxonomy): domain Bacteria; phylum Bacillota; class Halanaerobiia; order Halanaerobiales; family DATFIM01; genus CAZSTU01. The sequence continues at coordinate 4,176 of CAZSTU010000109.1, read as the reverse complement.
TAGGTTTGACCGGAGGAATAGCTACAGGAAAAAGTACTGTTAGTAAAATATTAAAGAACTATGGTGCATATATAATAGATGCTGACAAAATAGCTCATGAAGTTTTGTCTAAAGGTGAAGAAGCCTGGAAAAAAGTAATTGATGAGTTTGGAGAGCAAGTATTGAATAAAAATAAAGAAATTGATAGAAAAGTCCTGGGGGAAATTGTTTTTTCAGATAAAAGTAAATTAAGGGAACTTGAAAAAATAACTCACCCGGAAATAGTTAAAAAAATCAAAAAAGAAATTAAGAGCAATAAAGATAAAGAGGGGAATATTGTGCTGGAAGCTCCTCTCCTCTTTGAGACCGGACTTGAGGGATTATGTGATGAAATATGGGTGGTTTATACTGACAGGGAAACACAGGTTAAAAGATTATTGAAAAGAGATAAATTAAGCATTAAAGAAGCTGAGAACAGGATTAACTCTCAGATGGATCTAAAGAAAAAAAAGAAGAAAGCAGATCGTCTGTTAAATAATAATAAAAATATTGGAAATTTAAAAAAAAGAGTAGATGAATTGTGGAAAAAAATAAATAAAAATACATAATTTTTTTTAAAGATGATAATAACCAATAAATACCAGTACAAATATTAAAATAGTTGTTTATTTCAGGAAGGAATTAGTTTCTTTATCTAGAAATAAATAAATAGTCTGTATTTTTGAGTTAGGTTAGAGTTAGGGGTAAAAAATTTATTATTTGATTTAGGAGGTGATTACTGGAGAGGGGGATAAAAATTTATTATCAAATTTTGTGTTTTTCAAGGGGTTAGATATATTAAAAAAAATTGAGGAGGCAAATATTATATGAGTAGAAAATTAGTAGCGTTGACATTAGCCCTATCATTATTTTTTGTAGGTTTTAGCATGGTTGCTGAGGCTCAGGATGATGTAAAAGATCCTGATACATTTAATTTCGTGACTATTGGTAATCAGGATACACTTGATCCACACTATTCTTATGATACTTCCAGTGGAGAAGTAATCTATAATGTTTATGAAAATTTAATTGATTATGAGGGAGAAAGTGTAAGTGAGTTTAAACCTCGCCTGGCCAAAGAAGTACCCTCTCAGGAAAATGGTCTGATCAATGAAGATGGCACTGAATACACCTTTGAAATAAGAGAAGATGTGGAATTCAGTAATGGTAATGAATTAACTCCTGAAGACGTAAAATATAGTATTATGAGAGGTTTGGTATTTGATAGAGCTGGTGGTCCCATGTGGATGTTATTTGAACCATTATTTGATGTGGGTAGTCTTGCCGATCTAACCGAAGACGTAGTTGGGGTAGAGGATCCCAATGAATTAAGTGCAGAAGAATCTGCTGAGGTTTATGAAAAACTTGATGAAGCCGTTACGATTGATGGTAACAAAGTAACTTTCCATCTAGCAAAATCCTATCCTCCTTTCCTTAATATTGTAGCTCAGGGTGGTGCCTGGTCTGCTATCATTGACAAAGAATGGAGTATCGAACAGGGAGCCTGGGATGGAGATCCTGAAACAATAGCTGATTATCATGATCCTGATAAAGAAGAGGATCCTCTTTATGACAAAATGATGGGTACCGGTCCCTTTGAATTGGAAGAATGGGAAAATGGTGAACATGTAATTCTAAAAAGAAATGATAATTACTGGAGAGAACCTGCTAATTTTGAAACAGCTATAATTAGATCTATTGATGAGTTCAGTACACGTAAATTGATGATTGAACGTGGAGACGCAGATATGATTTATGTTCCTCCAGCACAATTTTCTCAGTTTGAAGATAGAGATAGTATCGACACTGCAGAAGGTATTCCTACTTTGCAGAGTTCAGTAGGAGTTATGACCTGGGAAATAGATACAAGTGGTAACGATTATGTAGGTAGTGGAGAACTTGACGGTAATGGTATTCCTGCTGATTTCTTCAGTGACAAACATATACGTAAAGCATTTAGTTACTCTTTCAATTATGAAGCTTATATTGAAGAGGCATTGGATGGACACGGCCAGCAGGCACGCGGCCCTATAGTTGATCCTTTGTTGGGATTTGATGAAGATTCAGAAGTATATGAACTTGATCTGGATAAAGCTGAAGAACACTTTAAAGAGGCCTTTGATGGCAAAGTATGGGAAGAGGGCTTTGAGATGACTGTTCTTTACAATACAGGTAATGATTCCCGAAAAATTGCAGCAGATATGATTAAAACTTATGTGGAGCAAATAAATCCTAAGTTCAACATAAAAGTAAGGGGTATTCAATGGGCAACATACCTGGATGAATTAGATCGAGAAAGATTGCCTTTAGCCTTTATTGGCTGGCTAGCCGACTTCCCCGATCCTCACAACTGGGTAGATCCCTATATGGATAGTGGTGGAAACTATGGTGCACGCATGGGCGAGGCCTATCGCGAATGGGCTGAAGAAAATGTAGATCCATTAGTTGATGAAGGCATTAACACTAATGATCAGGAAGAAAGAGATGAAATATATAAAGAATTACAGAGTATAGGTGTAGAAGAGGCTACAATGTTGTGGCTGGATCAGCCAACAGGCATAAATGTACGCAGGTCCTGGGTTGAGGGATGGTATCCAAATGCCATGAGACCAGGTATTGACTTCTACTCTCTTGACAAATAATCACTCACAAAAGTAAGATAAATAATTACTGCAGCGGGCGGTTTATTCCGCCCGGTGCATTTTTTCTGATATTAGCTTTACTTTATTACTTTATTTAGATGAATTATGGAATCATATTTAAATTTTAAATAAATCATACTTTTTGACGGAAAGGAGTTGTTGGTCATTGATAAGTTATATTGTTAGGAGATTATTAATCTTACCAATAATATTATTTGGCATAACCCTGATAATATTTGGTATGATGATGATGCTTAGTCCTTATCAGAGAGTGAGTACTTATATTAGTGGCCCGGAAGAGCTCAGGAATATTGACATTGATGATCTTGTTGCAAAATATGGACTTGATGATCCTTTTCATCAACAATATGGTAGATGGTTTTCTGGTGTAATAAGGGGGGATTTGGGTTGGTCAGAATCAGCCGGAATGCCTGTTACGCAGGCACTTGCATCGAGATTTCCCGCCACTCTTGAACTGGCACTATTCGCTATATTACCGGTATTTTTGGGCGGAATTACCCTTGGAGTGTTCTCAGCTGTTCATCATAATGATTTCTGGGACCACTTAACCAGAGTTTTTGCCATAACGGGTTGGTCGATTCCGACATTTGTCGCCGGTTTATTAATTTTAATGATATTTTATGGGGTGCTGGGCTGGACCCCACCGGGAAGACTAAGTAATTGGGCTGGTGAGATTGTGAGGTCAGCAGAATTTGTCCGTTATACACACTTGAATTTTGTTGATGGTATACTGAATCTGGAATGGAAGGTGGCAGGGGATGCTTTTAGACATATTATCGCCCCTGTAGTTACTGTTTCCATATTATGGTGGGCATATATACTTCGTATTACACGTTCCAGTATGCTGGAAACACTTCGCAAGGACTATATCAGAACTGCAAGGTCCAAAGGGCTTAAAGAAAAAGTTGTAATTAACAAACACGCCAGACGTAATGCACTGGTTCCTGTTGTTACTATTGCCGGGCCAATGTTAATGGGTTTAATGGGTGGTCTGGTTATAACAGAACAGGTATTTGCTTATCGTGGTTTGGGAAGATTTACAGCTACTGCAGCCCAGCAGCTTGATTATCCTGCTGTGCTTGGTTCAGCGTTATATTTTGGATTTTTACTGGTGCTGGCAAATTTAGCAGTTGATGTATCATATGCTATCATAGATCCCAGAATAAGATTGGAGTGATGACATAAATGGAATGGCAGGAAGTTTTAATTAGGTTATTAAAAAATAAAATTTCATTAGTAGGTTTAATCATTGTAGTTGTGTTAGGGCTTATAGCAATTTTTGCTCCCTGGATTGCTCCACCTTCTGACCCTAGTGATCCATATAATATACCGAGAGGTGGCTGGGGAGTAGAACCACAGCCTCCTAATGAAGAACATCCCTTTGGTACTACTGAGGGACAGTATGATATATTTTATGGTATTATTTGGGGCACAAGGACGGCTTTTAGAATTGGCTTTATAGTTGTTGGTATAAGTACATTAATAGGAATTATTG
>CAZSTU010000108.1:0-8583 GCA_964609745.1 uncultured Halanaerobiaceae bacterium | reverse complement strand
TTTTTTATATTAGAGCTTACTTATTTCTAATCCTAAAATTTTTTGATCGGTAATAGGGGAGATAATTTATTATTGTGGTATTCTCGAAGTTTGTTTTTGTTCATTGTTTGAGAGGAAAGGCATTCTGTTCCCCGAATTTGTTTATTAATATGAGTTTCAAGATTTAATTTTGCGATAGAAAGGTGCTGGTTGAAATTATTATTAAATTGATTTTTAATGCTCCTTTTATCTTTTAAAGGAATAAATATTCCAAAATAAAAAAAGAGTAAACTAAGGATTAATTATCCTATGATTAAGAATTTAAGGTTTTTAAAGAGATATTGCAGATTTTGCAAGTTTTCATCCTAATTACATTAAAGCCAACAAGTTTTTTTATTCATGTTAGAAGGATTAAAACACTTTTTGTATTTATTGTCGAACAAAAACGGATATAAGTTTGTAAAATAGTGTAAATTTATTAAAAAATAAAAATTTTTGATACTTTGACGAGTTTTTGTTAAAATCGTGTAAAATTTAAATAGGATAGTTAAAACCGTGTAAAATTTAAGTAGAAGATGGAGGGAAAAGGGGTATAGATCTAGAAAATAAAACTTAAAACACCCCACATTTGGAAAAAAAATAATAAAATTGGCCTGTAATTTTATGGAAGAAGCAATAAAAACGGTTGAAGAAGAATTATTTAAGTATAAAAAGGATTATCTAAAAGTAATCCATTTTAAAGAAAAGTAAAGAATATTTTCCAGATATAATAGTTCAGCACAAAAAAAATAAAGGTTATTTATTGGATTAATGAAAAAAATTACCGTAAGTGAAGAGCAATCAGCCTCGACTAAAGAAATTGTTGTGTCAGCGGCTGAACTGGAAGAGACTATCAGTCATTTTTTGCTCGGACAATAGACAATTACTGATATAATTTGGTGAGAGATATTGGACTCCTCAACTCAATTATTAAAATAACTAAGAAAAGTCCTTTTTTCATAAAAGATAAAAAAATTGGAGGTTAATCCATGAAAAAAATACAAACTAAAGAGTTAAATATACCCAAAAATTTAAAGGATAAATGGCAGAATGTAGTTAATTTAATAATTAGATATTCTACTAATGGAATGGATGCTTTGATTACCAGGGTTTATAATCCTTATCTTGAAATAGTAAGCGCCAGTGATAATGAAGAAAATATATTTAAAAAGAAGGATAGGGTAAAACTAGCAGGCCATTATTGTGAAGAGGTGATAAATAGTAAGGAGAGATTAAGAGTGGGTAATGCTCTGGAGGAAAAAGAGTGGGAGGAGGCACCGGAACTAGAACACGGTTTAACTGCTTATCTGGGCCTGCCACTTCTTTGGCCTAATGGGAATGTGTTTGGCACAATATGCGTGCATGGTAAAAAGGGAACAAGATTGAGTGATAAATTAGAGGATATGATGTTTTTAATTAAAGAGCTGATTGAATCACATCTGATGTTAAGATATCAAAAGGAAAATATTCAGCAGTCATATGCAGAAAAAAATATTATATTGAATTCTATGAACGAATATGTAGTGTATCAAAAAAGAGATGGAAGGATTATCTGGGCAAATAAGGCTGCTGCTGAGTCTTTAAATATGGAGATACGGGAAATGGTGGGGGAATATTGTTATAGACTCTGGCATAATAGAGATACTCGGTGTGAAGGTTGCCCGGCTGTAAAAACAATAAATACCGGTAAGGCAGCTGAAGGAGTAGTTGTCGGTGAAAATGGTCGTTACTGGAATATAAAGACCTCTCCTGTTTTTGATGAAGACGGTAACATTACCGGGGTTGTAGAAGTAACTGAAGATATTACAGAAAAAAAAGAAAAGGAAGAAGAAATTGAGTATTTATTAAACAAAGACCCATTAACAGATGTATATAATAGAAGGTTTTTTGAGGAAGAAATGGCAAGATTGGATACAAAAAGGAAATTGCCGTTAAGTATAATTTTGGGAGATTTAGATGGATTGAAAATGATTAATAACAGTTTTGGATATAAGAAAGGAGATAATGTTTTAAAAGAAACTGCCCAAATGTTAAAAGGGAAACTGAGAGAAAAAGATATACTTGCCCGGTATGGAGGAGATGAATTTATAATTTTACTTCCTGAAACTACTGAGTCTCAGGCGCAAAAGATTATAAAAAGAATTAATAAAGAAAACAAAAACTTTAAAGTAGATGAGATTCCAGTTTCAATAAGCCTGGGTGTGGCTACCAAAAATAATGAAAAAGAAGATATTGAAACAATCCTAATAGATGCCGATGATGACATGTATAAAAATAAATTAACTGAAGGGAGAGGAACCAGAAGTAAAATTGTTCAAAATTTAATAAACACTCTGGGGGTAAAAAGTTCAGAAACTAAAGAACATGCGATGAGGATGACCAGTTTATCCTATAAACTGGGTGAAAAAATAGGTCTTTCTTATTCAGAATTAAATAGACTATCATTACTTGCTACTTTACACGATATAGGCAAAGTTACAATAGCAGAGAATATATTAACAAAACCGGGAAAATTGTCAAAAGAGGAATGGGAAATAATAAAGGAACATCCTGAAAGAGGTTATAAAATAGCTACAGCCTCCGAGGATTTCGCGATAATTGCAGAAGAAATATTGGCACATCATGAACACTGGGACGGTAGTGGTTACCCCCGGGGGCTGAAAGGTGAAAATATTCCTTATCTGGCCAGAATAATATCTATTGTTGATGCCTATGATGTAATGACAAATGATAGACCTTATAGTGCAGCTATATCAAAAAAAGATGCCTTAAATGAAATAGAAGAATGTGCAGGAAGTCAATTTGATCCAGACTTAGCAAAAGAATTTATAGAACTTCAGAAGAGCTAGTGGGTCTAAACATCCAATTATATTGATGATATTTAAAATAGTAGTGAGTCAATAGCAGAGATTAGTGAAGGCGTTTCAGTCAATAAGGTTTTTAAAGAGTTTTTGCAAGTTTTCACCCCATTACATTAAAATTAACTAAAATAAAAACAATGTTTAAAAAACTCATTTAGGAGGGGTTTTATGAAATTAATATCCCGAATGTCGCTTAAGGCTAAAATAATTTTAGTTGTTAGTATAAGTCTTATTGTGGTTATTGGTATCACCAATTATTTTCTTTTTCAGAATATGAAGGATAATATTATTGGACAGGAGAGGAATCGTCTGGATGAGATTAATGAAGCAATTAATCTAAAGATTGAAGACAGGATTAATGAAGCTAAAACAGCAGTAAATACTGTAGCAAATAATCCTGAAGCTCAGGAAGTTTTTGCAGAAGGGGATCGTGATAGATTAAAAGATATGTTTTTGGATTCCTATCAGGAAATAGATAAGGATATTGCCCAATTCCAGTTTCATCTACCAGACTCAACATCATTTTTGAGATTACATAATCCCGACCGTTTTGGAGATGATCTTAGTGATTTCAGAAATACAGTGAATATGGCCAACGAAAAAAAGGAAATAGTCAGCGGAATAGAAGAAGGGAAAGACGGTTATGGAATGAGAGTGGTTGTGCCTGTTTCCCATCAAGGAGAACATGTGGGCACGGTAGAGATGGGGGCAGATCTAGATCAGACTTTTCTTGAAGAATTAAAACAGCAATTTTCAGGTGATTATTACATATATCCTTTATCCGAAGAAGAAAGTAGTGTTGCCTGGGAGGAGAGTGATACTCCCTGGATTGCGGGGACAGTTGATAGTGATCAATTTGAAGTAGGGGAGGAAAAGTTATCGCAGTTAAACCAGCAAGAATCGTTAATTATTACTCAACAGAGAGAGAATATATTATTAACTACACTGACTGATTATGAAGGTAAGCCTCGTGGGTATATAAAGGCAGTTTTTGATAGAAGCGATGTATTAAATAAAATAAATAGTATTAGAAATAGAGTGCTGATGATGTCGGCAATAGGTATTGCCCTTATTATAATAATAACATATTTAATGACAAACTGGGTTTTTAATTCTCTTGATAGATTTAAAGACCTTTTTGCGGATTTAGCGTTGGGTAATCTTTCGGCCTCCTTTCCCATAAAGGAAGTTAATTGTTCAGAGATATTGGAATGTGGGGAGGAGGATTGTCCAGATTATGGTAAGGATGGTGTAACTTGCTGGTTTGATGTTGGTAGTTTTGCCCCTGAGTTTGGTAAAGAGATATATTGTCCTAAGATAACAAGTGGAGAATATGATTCCTGTGAAGAATGTATAGTATATAAAGAGGTTAATACCAATGAGATTCAAACCCTGGGCGCCTGGTTTAATAAATTAGGTGATAATCTGCGAGATTTGATCGGGGAAGTAACTGACATATCAAACCGTATAGCTTCTTCTAGTGAGGAACTATCTGCTTCTGGTAATCAAGTGGCCGATTCAGCTGAGGAAGTTGGAAATGCTATTCAGGATGTAGCTTCCGGAGCAGAAGAACAGTCGGCACAGATAGATGAAACTGGAAGTAACATAAATGACTTAATAAAACAAATTGAAGATACAGATGCAATGGCAGATGAAATGGAAGAAAAAGCAGAAAAAGTTCTTGACAACATACAGCGTGGTGATTCTCAGGTGGAAGAATCAATAGAACAGGTGAATATTGTAAACAATCAAACCGATGAAGTTGATGAAACAATAAATGAACTTGGAAACAAGTCGGCAGATATTGGTGAAATAATTGAGTTAATTAATGGAATAGCCGAACAAACGAATTTACTTGCTTTAAATGCTGCTATCGAGGCAGCTAGAGCGGGTGAAGCCGGAAGAGGATTTAGTGTTGTGGCCGATGAAATTAGGGAACTTGCCGAAGAATCCAGTAATGCCACAGAAAGAATTAAAGTTCTGATACAGGAGATTCAAAAAGAAGTGGAACAGGCTGTAGAAAAGATGTCTCAAAGTCGTGATGCGGTAGATAAGAGTGTAAAAGCAATTGAGGAAACCGGAGATGTATTTTCTCATATAGAAAATGCCTCCAAAGAATTAAATATACTTATTAATAAAGTTACAAAGAATACCGAAGAAATGGGAGCAAACAGCAGCCGGGTTCAGAATGCAGTAGAAGATGTAGCTAAAGTTAGTGAAGAGGCTGCCAGTAATGCCCAGGAAGTGGCAGCGGCGAGTGAAGAACAGTCTGCTTCAACGGAAGAGATTGTTGCTTCAGCAGATGAACTAGCTGAGATGGCGGCTGAATTGGAAGAGGCTATCAGTCATTTTTCGCTCGAACAATAGACAATTACTGATATAATTTGATGAGAAATATTGGGCTCCTCTATTTAGTTATTAAAATAGATAAGGGGAGTCCTTTTTTCATAAAAGATAAAAAACTGGAGGTTAATCCCTGAAAAAAATACAAACTAAAGAGTTAAATATACCCAAAAATTTAAAGGATAAATGGCAGAATGTAGTTAATTTAATAATTAGATATTCTACTAATGGAATGGATGCTTTGATTACCAGGGTTTATAATCCTTATCTTGAAATAGTAAGCGCCAGTGATAATGAAGAAAATATATTTAAAAAGAAGGATAGGGTAAAACTAGCAGGCCATTATTGTGAAGAGGTGATAAATAGTAAGGAGAGATTAAGAGTGGGTAATGCTCTGGAGGAAAAAGAGTGGGAGGAGGCACCGGAACTAGAACACGGTTTAACTGCTTATCTGGGCCTGCCACTTCTTTGGCCTAATGGGAATGTGTTTGGCACAATATGCGTGCATGGTAAAAAGGGAACAAGATTGAGTGATAAATTAGAGGATATGATGTTTTTAATTAAAGAGCTGATTGAATCACATCTGATGTTAAGATATCAAAAGGAAAATATTCAGCAGTCATATGCAGAAAAAAATATTATATTGAATTCTATGAACGAATATGTAGTGTATCAAAAAAGAGATGGAAGGATTATCTGGGCAAATAAGGCTGCTGCTGAGTCTTTAAATATGGAGATACGGGAAATGGTGGGGGAATATTGTTATAGACTCTGGCATAATAGAGATACTCGGTGTGAAGGTTGCCCGGCTGTAAAAACAATAAATACCGGTAAGGCAGCTGAAGGAGTAGTTGTCGGTGAAAATGGTCGTTACTGGAATATAAAGACCTCTCCTGTTTTTGATGAAGACGGTAACATTACCGGGGTTGTAGAAGTAACTGAAGATATTACAGAAAAAAAAGAAAAGGAAGAAGAAATTGAGTATTTATTAAACAAAGACCCATTAACAGATGTATATAATAGAAGGTTTTTTGAGGAAGAAATGGCAAGATTGGATACAAAAAGGAAATTGCCGTTAAGTATAATTTTGGGAGATTTAGATGGATTGAAAATGATTAATAACAGTTTTGGATATAAGAAAGGAGATAATGTTTTAAAAGAAACTGCCCAAATGTTAAAAGGGAAACTGAGAGAAAAAGATATACTTGCCCGGTATGGAGGAGATGAATTTATAATTTTACTTCCTGAAACTACTGAGTCTCAGGCGCAAAAGATTATAAAAAGAATTAATAAAGAAAACAAAAACTTTAAAGTAGATGAGATTCCAGTTTCAATAAGCCTGGGTGTGGCTACCAAAAATAATGAAAAAGAAGATATTGAAACAATCCTAATAGATGCCGATGATGACATGTATAAAAATAAATTAACTGAAGGGAGAGGAACCAGAAGTAAAATTGTTCAAAATTTAATAAACACTCTGGGGGTAAAAAGTTCAGAAACTAAAGAACATGCGATGAGGATGACCAGTTTATCCTATAAACTGGGTGAAAAAATAGGTCTTTCTTATTCAGAATTAAATAGACTATCATTACTTGCTACTTTACACGATATAGGCAAAGTTACAATAGCAGAGAATATATTAACAAAACCGGGAAAATTGTCAAAAGAGGAATGGGAAATAATAAAAGAACATCCTGAAAGAGGTATAAAATAGCTACAGCCTTTTAATAAGTGATAAAAATATCATTAAGCTGGGGGGAGTATAATTGGAAACTTTAGATCTCAAAAATATAGAAAAATCTTTTGATGAAAGCTGGGGTAGGATAATAAATATTCTAGGAGAAGTGTTTAACAGCAATGTAGCTTTAATTAACAATATAAAGGGTTCGGAGCTGGAAATATTAAAAACGGAATCATCTTCAGAAAATCCATTTGAGGAAGATGAAATATATGATTTAGCCAGTGTTTACTGTGAAAAAACAGTTAATGATGGAAAAATGGTGGAGATAAATAATGCGTCCAAAAGTGATAGATGGGAAGGTTATAAAGGTATAGAATATGGTTTAATTTCTTATCTGGGTTACCCTATTTTCAATCCATATGGAGAAGTGGTAGGCACTATCTGTGTGGAGGATAAGAATGAAAGATTTTTTGAGGAAACGGAAAAAGAATTATTATTACAATTTAAGGATGTTATTGAACATCAGTTACAACAGATTTATTTAACCAAACAACTGGAAGACAATTTAGAAAGGGGAAGAAAACTTCACAGACAAACTCTTCCTGCTAGAATGCCAGAGATTGATAATCTCTCTTTTGGGACCTTTTATCAGGCAGCTGATAGATTGGGCGGTGATTTTTATGATGTTATTGAATTAAAAGAGAGTCTTTTGTTTTATGTTTCAGACGTCAGCGGACATGATCTGAGCAGTTCTATGCTTAATATTTTTTTAAAAGAAGCTGTAGATTCCTACCTTTTTTCTCAAAAAGATACCCCCCATTATCTAGCTCCTTCCTTAATTATAAGTTACATAAATAAACGTTTTATAGAAAAAAATTTCCCCCCAGATTATTATATTAACCTGATCATGGGTGTAATTTCACTAAAAGACTATCAAATTACTTTGAGCAATGCGGGTTTTCACTTTCCTCCTTTTATTAGCACAAAAGATGGTGAAATTATTACTATCAAATGCAGTGGAATGCCGATTACAGTGATTAATAATTATTTTGACTATAGTGAATGTCAATATAGTCTTAACACCAAAGATACTTTTCATGTATATACAGATGGCTTTTTTGAACAAAAAAATAGCAGTAATGAGATGTATGGAAAAAATAGAATAAATGAAACAATTTCTAAAAATGCTAATTTAAGTCCTGAAAAGATAATAAATAAAATTTATAATAACTTTTTAGAATTTAAGCAAGATATGCCCATCACGGATGATTTAACTTCTCTTTTAATTAAGCGTGATGGTTAATATAAATTAAAATAATATTTTATATTGGTATTGATAAATATAAAAACACTTTTCTGGCTTCACTGCATGATATAGGAAAAATTATAATACCAAATGAAATATTAAACAAACCGGGACCTTTAAATGATAAAGAGTGGGAAAAAGTTAAAAGACATACTAAAATTGGTTATAGAATTATTAAAAGTTCAGATTCATTTGCCCATGTGGCTGAAGATGTATTATGCCATCATGAAAGATGGGATGGGAATGGATATCCCCATGGTCTTGAGGGAGATAATATTCCTTTATTGGCCCGTATTACTTGCTTATGATGTAATGATCCATTTTCGCCCTTATAAGGAGCCTATAGGTAAAGAGGAAGCTATTGAGGAGATAGA
>CAZSTU010000107.1:0-8649 GCA_964609745.1 uncultured Halanaerobiaceae bacterium | reverse complement strand
GCTTCTATAGACTCCTGGATCTGCTGGGTAGTTTCTTCATCCATATCATTATCCAGCATTACTGCCACTGAGAGATTTTCAACCTCTCCCGGCGCATAAACCTGTCTTTCCAGCCTTTCATTTATTTCATAATTTGTTACAGTTTCACTGCGTTCATAATTACTACCTGTGGCACCCTCTTCTTCCTCATATTCAGGTGCACCATCCTGTTCAAGATTAGTGTCTGTACCGGGTGCACCTTCTGGATCACCCGTATAACCTTCCTCTTCCTCAGTGATTTCTTCCTGACTGCGTACTATTCCCTCATCATCAGTCACTGGAGAATAATCTTTTTCTTCAACTTCTCTTTCATCAAAATTGAGGTCAGCTCTAACCTGTACGGAAAAATCATCAGGCCCCACCACTTTAGTTAATAGGGCTCTCAAATCAGCCCTTAATCTCTCTTCAAATTGTTTTTCAATTTCCATACGGTCCTGCGAATTCTGACCACTGCTCATATCACCTTCATCCAGACCTGCAGTCAATAAATTACCGGCTGTATCCACAATTGTTACATTCTCACCGTCAAGTCCCTGTACTCCACTTGCCACAAGATTTCTAATGGCTTTTACCCTGCCTTCTTTCATTTCATGGCCGGGTTTTAATTTAACCAGTACCGAAGCTTCAGCCGGTCTTTCCTCTTCTGTATACAGGCTCTCTTCAGGAGCAGAGATCTGCACCCTGGCAAAATCCACAGCTTCCATGGCCTTAATGGAGCGGCTCAATTCACCACCCAGAGCCCGATAAAAATTAACCCTTCGCTCAAAATCAGTGGTGCCAAATTGACTTTCATCGAAAATTTCATAACCATCTGTTCCCTGATCGGGAAGTCCTTCTCCTGCCATATCAAGTCTTGTTTTGTGAACCTGATCTGCCGGAACTTCTATAGTACTTCCGCCTTCTTTGAGCTTATAATCTACCCCCTCTTCGTCCAGTCTATCAACAACAGCACTGGCATCTTCTTCAGTAAGTTCACTAAACAGTGGTTGATATGTAGTTCCACCACTCCAGAAAATTAAGATTCCTAGTGCTACTAAAATTCCTATTGTGCTTGCTGTAATGATTATCTTCGCCCTTTTATTTAATTGTGACCATAGCTCTTTAAGCTGATCTATATATTCCTGTAACCATTCACCCATTTTACTACCTCTTTCATCAAGTATTTATCAGATATAATTAGACCTGCATTCTCATTATTTCATTATAGGCGTCGACAACCTTACCCTGAATAGCAAGAGTCAAATCCAGAGCAAGCTTAGCTTTCTCTGTGGCAACGGTTACTTCATGCACATTATCAACCTTACCCAGAGCAAAGTCCTCACTGAGCTGGTCAGCTTCAAGCTGCATTTCATTAACCTCATTTAATTTATCATTCAGATATTCGGAAAAATTCTTGCCATCAATACTGGACCCCTCTTTATTTTTAATATTTTGATCTTCAATAACAGAGCCCAGTTCAGAATTTATAGCTTCAATCATTTTCTTCATTCACTCCCTTTATCCCTGACTAATTTGCAGGGCCTGTCTGGCCATCTCCTTGGAAGTATTGAGGGCAGTCACATTGGCTTCATAAGCCCTGGATGCCCCTATCATATCAACCATTTCACTGGTTATATTAACATTTGGTTTGGCAACATAACCTTCTTCATCAGCATCAGGATGATCAGGATCATGTTCCATCTTAAAGGGTGAAGTATCCTCATCAATACGGGCAACCTCAACACCCTGCCCCTCTCTATTACGGTCCATTCTTTCCCGTAATAGATTGCTAAAAGAAGATTTTCTTTCCCGAAAAACCGGGATTTTACGTCGATAAGGGTCTCCTTCTTCAGTACGGGTGGTATTTACATTTGCAATATTATCAGATATAACATCCATTCTCAATCTCTGAGCTGTAAGACCGGAAGCGCTTGTATCAAGTCCTGAAAACATCTTTAGCTCCTACCCCCTTTATCAATGACATTACCCAATTGATTAAATTTAGTTCCTAGCTGCTGGGAGAGAGTATTATAATAGAGCTGATTTTTGGCCAGTTCTGCCATTTCCACATCAACATCTACATTATTTTCGTCATTACGGTAGTTGCCGCTTTCCTCTCTCATTTCAAAATTTATATTAGACTTTCTGCCAGGTCTATGTCCTGGATGTGTTAATTTTAATTTTGAATTATTTTTATTTTGATTTTTTACTGCTGATTCCAGCTGTTTTTGAAAATCAACATCTTTTCTCTTATATTTGGGTGTATCAACATTGGCAATATTATTGGAGATTGCCTTCTGCCTCAACTGGGCCCCATCCAGCCCGGTTTTGAGAAAATCAATAATAGGTTCCACATTCTTCCCTCCTCATCTTATTCTTCCAGACTTTTTATGGCATTAATTACTCTCTCATCCTTAAAAGGTTTGACAATAAAATCTTTGGCCCCGGCATCAATTGCCTGTATAACCATTTTTTGCTGTCCCATTGCACTACAAACAACAATCTGGGCATCAGGGTCAATGTCCATTATGGCTTTAATAGCCTCCAGTCCATCCATTTCGGGCATTGTAATATCCATTGTCACATAATCGGGCTCAATTTCCTGATACATTTCCACTGCTTCTTTACCATTCTCAGCCTCACCGGCAATCTCGTACTCATCTTTCAGGATGTTTTTTAAATTTAATCTCATGAAGGCTGCATCATCCACTATTAAAACTGATTTCACTACCTTCCACCCCCTGTAATTATCAACAAAAACTCTACAATATAATATATTTCTTATGTAAGTTTCAAAACCTGCCCTATTTTTTATAATAAGGCAAAAGTAGGAATTATAGTATATAAAAACAGATAATTCCCCATTTTCCATCAAAATATGTAGCTATTCAATGCTATTTTAACATAGTTAAAGAAAAAGTTAAAATAAAATCTCAGATTATGCTAAAAATGATTCCTGCGCCTCATTGTGATAGAAATTATCCATCACCTGATCAATTTTCTTAATTTTCTCTTTTTTCTCTATATTCTCCTGCAGGGCAATTTGATTAAGTTTATGTAAATACTCTTTCAAAGTTCCACTTTCTGCAAGCAACTTTTCAGTTATTTTAAAATGATAATCTATTTGTTCAAACTGCAGATTAACCAGACTATTCAGCCATAAAATTAACCCCTCATTATTTTCAAAACTATCTGCCAGCACAAAGAGTTTCTCAAAATTGGGGTCATCTTTTTCCCTCAATGCAGCAGCAAGATCAGCAAAACCCACAGTTAATAAATTACTGGATGGATCACCCAGTGAAGACATAATGCGCTCAAATCCGCTCTGCAGACGGGGATCATCATTATCTGCAACTTCTTTTTTTATAAAATTTAATACACGGCCCAGGTGTGATATGGTTACCCGGTCATAATTTCGCCCTGATCCTCGCCCCTCTTCTTCGCCTTCTCTCTTCTCCTGAACTCTGTCCGCTTCTCCCAGTTTTCTGGACATAAAATGATCCACCATAGGGCTTATACTATTGAGTTTCCTGGGCACTTTAATCCCTCCTTCTCAGTACTTAACTGTGTTTATCTATAAATTTTGCTTCCTGTTTTTTTACATTATATCCATTAAGCGACTTCTCAGCTAGATTTAATGCTTTAAGTTTTTTCTTTACATCTAAAGATTTTTCTTTTAGTTTTTCTATATTCTCATCTTCCAGGTCCTTTGTTTCCTGCAGGAGATCTTTAATTGCAACAAGACTCTGCTGTGGATCTTTTTGTCTTTTTAAATAGCTTTTTAAGTCTATCTCCTCAATTTTATCCATAATTTCTGCTTTTTCTTCTAGTACATGTAATAATTGGTCATAATCACCTTTTTTAATTATATTTTTTTGCTTCATGCTTAATTCTTTCAATTTTGAATATAGTTTCTGTAAATCTTCCATTCTCTGACCCTCTTTTCCTTTTTAATATTGTATCATATATTAATACTTATTTGAAATAATTATTAATAATTTTTTTCGTTTTTAAGTCTATTATACCTATATTAATTATTTATTCAACAAATATTACCAAAAACCTTCTTTTAATATCGAAGAATATCTGGCAAAAAAAAAAGGCCCCTCATGGGACCCAGAATTAAAATATTTTTCGTTTAAATTATTTTATTCGGAAATATCTATTTCAATTTCTTCAGTTTCCTCAGCCTCAACAAAAACAGTTTCTTCTTTTAAATTATTCACAGCTATTCACCACCACTATCAACATAATTCGATATTTATTATAAAAAACCCTTTTTAAGTAGTATTTTTGCAGGTATATTTTATCTGTTATTGAAATTATATTATGATGATATTAATTGAAATTTTAAACAAAATCTTAAAGATTAAGAGTGAGGTGAAAATATGAGTATTGGTATTTTAACTGACAGCACTGCTGATTTAAGTGAAGATTTAAAGAAAAAACATAATATTCATACAATCCCGCTCAGTGTACACTTTGAGGATGAGGTCTATACCGATGGTGTAGATATTAATCCTGGTTTGTTTTTTAAAAAAATAAAAGAGGCGAATAATTTGCCGGGTACTTCCAGACCACCCGTCTCAGCTTTTAAGAAAAAATACCGGGAAATGGCCGATAAATACGATAAGATTGTCTCCTTACATGTTTCAGATAACCTTAGTGGTACCCTGGATGCTGCCAGAATGGCTGCCAGAGAATTAAATAATATAGATATTTATACTGTTGATTCCAGTTCAATCTCACTGGGACTTGGCTTTTTGGTGATTATGACTTCTGAACTGCTCCAGAAGGGCAAGGATATTGCAGAAATAAAAGATAAAATCAAAAAAGCAAAGGAAAACCTTTTACTGTTTTTTACCGTTAATGATTTAAGTTATATGGAAAAGGGAGGTAGAATAGGTAAAGCGCGTTCCTTTCTTGGCAGTATACTTAATATTAACCCTATCATATCCATCAGCACAAAAACAGGCAGGGTGGAACCTCTGGACAAAACACGAGGACAAAAGAGAACTCTAAAGAAAATGGTATCACTGGCCCGTAAAAGATTAAAAAATGCTGAAACCGCCTGGCTGGGGTTTGCCCATGGCGAAAGAGCTAAAGATATGGCGCAATTTCGCGATAAAGTGGTTGAACTCTGTCAAAATGAATTTGATATTGACCATAAAGTTTTTGAAACAAGAATCAGCCCAACTCTGGGCTGTCATGTAGGCCCCTCAGTATATGCAGGTATGATTTTTACTACTGATTTTTTTGATTAAAAAACCCCTTACAGGAGGGAAGCCCATAAGGGGATAAGGGGGATCATTTAATTATTTTGCAGATATTTTCTTTCATTTTCAATAATCCTTTTCGTTTCTATTGGAGCCGGTCCACCCATTGTATTACGGGAATGGACCGTTTTTTCTACTTTTAATTTTTGCTTTAATTTATTATCAAAAAGCTCTTTAAAATCAGGAAAATTTTTTTTCATCTTTGTCAGTGAAAGTTCAGAAAGTTCCTTTCCTTCATCCTGTGCCTCCAGAACAGCCCTGCCGACCATACGGTGGGCTTTACGGAAAGGTATACCCTTTTCTACCAGATAATCTGCCATCTCCGTTGCATTGACAAATCCATTTGCGGCAGCTTCCTTTAGATTTTTTTCTTTAACCTTCATAGTACTTAAAAGAGAAGGAAATATTTCAAGTTTTATTTTAAGTGTATCTACCGTATCAAAAAGCCCTTCCTTATCTCCCTGCATATCCTTATTAAAGGAAAGTGGTAAACCTTTTAAAGTTGTCAACATCTGCATTAAATTACCAAAAACCCTTCCCGTTTTACCTCTAATTAATTCCGGTAGATCAGGATTTTTCTTTTGAGGCATAATACTGCTTCCTGTACTATACTCATCTGCTATCTCTATAAATGAAAATTCACTGGAACTCCAGAGTATTAATTCTTCAGCCAGTCTACTTAAATGAACCATCATGATCGAAGCTGTATTCTCAAACTCAATCACAAAATCTCTATCACTGACCCCATCGATGGAATTAAATGAAGGCCGTCTAAAATCAAGTTCTTCAGCCAGCCACTGTCGGTCAAGGGGTAGAGTACTGCCAGCAAGAGCTGCACTGCCCAGGGGGAGAATATTAATGCGATGGCGGCAGTCAATGAACCGTTCTAGATCACGTTTGAATTTAAAATAATAGGCCAGAAGATGGTGGCCAAAAGTTACCGGCTGTGCCCTCTGCAGGTGTGTATAGCCGGGCATAACAGTATCCCTGTAATCTTCAGCAAGAGTAAGCAGTTTCTGAAGTACTGTCAGTATTAATTCTTTTATTTTGTCAACTTCCTCACGTAAAAACAATCTCATATCAAGAGCCACCTGATCATTACGGCTCCGCCCTGTATGAAGTCTGCCGGCAGTATCACCTATTTTTTCAGTAAGTCTTTTTTCAATAAGTGTATGAACATCTTCGGCTTCTTCAGCTGAAAATTCGGCTGTAGTTAACTCCTCTTCCAGTTCGTTTTTTACCTCATCCAGCCCTGCTAGAATTATTTCTTTTTCCTGCTCGGTAATTATTCCCTGCCGGGAAAGCATCTTCACATGGGCCCTGCTGCCGGTAATATCATGACGGTAAAGCCTTATATCAAAAGAAAGGGAGTCATTAAACTCTTCCATCTTCCGGGCAGTCTCTTCTCTAAATCTACCTCCCCATAGTTTCATCTAAAACAACTCCTCTATTTTTCGGCCAGTTTTCCTTTAATCTTGCTCCCCTTATCTGAATTATTTTGCTCTGCCTGATTCACAACCTGCAGCGGAAGTGACCAGAGATTTATAAAGCCGGGAGCAGCCTGATGATCAAACTCATCACCTTCATCATAGGTAGCAAGACCGTGTTGATAAAGTGATTGAGACGCTTTGCGTCCAACTACCTGACAGTTCCCCTTAAGTAACTTTACTTTAACCTCTCCCGTAACATTTTTTTGTGTTTTTTCTACAAAGGAATCTAACGCCTCTCTTAAGGTAGAAAACCAGAGTCCGTAATAACTGAGTCCTGCATATTTTTTTGCAATTTTATCTTTAAAATGCTGTGTTTCCCTATCAAGTGTCATGGCTTCAAGCTCTTTATGAGCTTTAAGTAAAATTTCTGCTGCCGGAGCTTCATAAATTTCACGGGACTTAATTCCCACCAGTCTATTTTCAACCATATCAATTCTGCCCACACCGTAAGTAGATCCAATTCCATTCAGCTTTTGCACCAATTCTACTGGAGTAAGAGCAGTACCGTTAAGTGAAACAGGTTTTCCCTGACTGAAGCCAATAGTCAAATATACAGCTTTATCGGGAGTATCCTCCATTTCATTTGTCCACTGAAAGGCATCAGCAGGGGGCTCCTGCCAGGGGTCTTCCAGACTGCCACATTCGATACTTATCCCCCATAAATTTTGATCAATGCTGTAGGGGCTTTCTTTTGTGGCTTTGACTTCTATCTCATGTTCTGCTGCATAGTTAATTTCGTCCTCACGGGTGGTAAAACCCCAATCTCTGAGCGGAGCGATCACTTTCAATTCGGGAGCAAGTGCTTTAAAGCTTGTCTCAAAGCGGACCTGATCATTACCTTTGCCCGTACAGCCATGAGCTAAAGCATCAACATTTTCTTTTAAACCTATTTCAACCATTTTGGCAGCAATGAGAGGACGGGCCAGGGCGGTTGCCAGAGGGTACTTTCCCTCATAACGGGCCTGAGCCTTTAATCCGGCAAAGGCATAATCATTGATAAATTCATTTTTTAAATCTTTAATATATGCTTTCACTGCCCCTGTTTTAAGGGCTTTTTCTTTCACTTTTTCCCAGTCCTGTTTTTGGCCAAGATCAGCTGTAAAGGTTATAACTTCCGCATCATATTTCTCCTGTAACCATTTAATACTAACTGAAGTATCCAGTCCACCGGAATATGCCAGTAATATTTTATCTATATCATTATTTTTCACTTTATTTATCTCCATTTTTAAATTTTATCCTCCTTTGAGTTTTTTAAGGTATTGCCGAAGATAGTCAGTCCCCATAATTCTTATTTCCATATTATTTAAACCACATCGTCGCCTGTTCATTCTTCTCATAATATTGCCTCCTGTTTTAGTTTTTATAGGTATATTTTCCTGGTCATTAAATTAAAAAAACCCCTCTCCTTTTACAGAGACGGGTTTATCCGCGTTACCACTCCTGTTGCCGGACAAATTTATATCCGACCACTTGATCCCTTTAACGCAGGTCTTACGTTTTCTCCTACTAACGTTCAGAGAAAAACCTCAGAGGTCCGTTTCCACAGACAGATCCTGACCGGGCTCCCACCATCCCCAATTCGCTAAAAAGCTGACCTGTTTGTGTACTCTCCCCTTCAAAGACTTTTTTCTACTTTAATTTTTTATAATTATACAGTAGATTTTTAATAAATGCAAGCAAAAAATAAAAGTCTCAAAATTTCGACAGCTACAATCTGTCATCCTTTTTTTATCTCTTATACAGTTTTAATTTTGAAGGGGGATATATAAATCACCTATATATACCATCAATAAAATTTATGATCATATCATTAACCTGATCAGGAGCTGTCACCATGGGCATATGATGCTCTCCAGGGATAA
>CAZSTU010000106.1:0-8658 GCA_964609745.1 uncultured Halanaerobiaceae bacterium | reverse complement strand
TTAAAACTGCTTTCCGAATTTAAGGTATAGTTCACTGCCACCTTTATCCATTTCACTACTTATACCAAAAGTAAGCTCCATTGAACTCAACCCATAAAATTGTTTCATTTCCAGACCGATTTCTGAACCAACCACCTGAATTTCCGAATTATCCTCAAAATCAAATAATCCACCATCATAAAATAACCGACCATTTAAGTCCTCATAAAATACTGGAATATTTTTATGTCCACTAGCTATATTTTTTAATACTCTTCTATATTCAAAATTAATTATCCCAAATTCATTACTTCTTAAACCATAAACAATTGAGTTTCTTATTAAACTTAAATCATTTATTTCATATCCATCAATTTGGTTACTAGTAAGAAATACACGCCCTGCGATCTGGTCTTTATCAGACAAAGACATTAAATTTTTAAACTCCATTGTTATTTCCCTTTTATGAAAATCATCAACAAGCCAGGATGAATCAATCTTAAATATGCTTTCATTAAATATTTTGTCTCTTCCGGTCAAATTACTTCCCATTAATCCCAGTCTATAAAATTTATTTTCAGTCAATTTTCCCTTATCCTTACTTTTAAATCTTTCATAATTTATTCCACCTTTAATATCACAATTATAAAAATCATTCTTTATAACCGGATATGTTATTAATACTTCGGCATTTTCACGACGAAGCCATCCCTCTCCAGTGTATCTATCCTCGCCAGCAACATCTAAATCAAGATCAAAATATGGAAAATCATCACGATCATAATAATACTGCAAATTATAATCCAGATTTGGAGTTATATTATCATAATTTAATTCAAACTGATAATTATGACGGTTCAGAGCATCTATACCTCCGGTAATCACTGAAGTGGAGAGATATGACTCATCCTCTTTGGCAGTATATGTCAAAGAAGGAATCCAGAATCTGGGTTTCATAGTTGTTATGGGATTATACTTTTTTATTTCATAATTAATATCTTCTTTTTCTTTATTATATCCGGAATCAACATATGAAAATTTATCTTTTTCTTTAAAATAATCATTTTTTTGTCCAATTAAAGTCCATTCATCAGGATCATTCTCAATTTGGTAAAGATCATACCCCTTTATATCATAACCTGTATAATAAATTTTATCTTCTGAAATAGTGGGTGCCAGTGCTCCTGTAAACACATCTGTGATTTGATAGATATTATTTGTTTCAATATCATAGGCAAAAAGATTAAATCTTTCATTTTTATCTGAACTATAAATTACATATTTACCTTTAAACCCCCATACAGGGAAAATATTCATATTTCCATCACTTAAAAGTGTATACAATCTATTTTCTGCCAGGTTATAAATACATATATCACGCTTACCCTTATACCAGATGCTCAGCAATAATTTTTCTCCATCAGGTGAAAGTGATGGATGTGACAAATATATATCTTCATTTCCTTCATATAAAGTGCTGCTTTCTCCTGTTTTCAAATTTAATCTTTTTAACGAATTACCAGCCTTATTTCTAGATAAATATAAAACTTTTTTATTATTAAGCCATACTGGAGAATAAGCTCTTTCCCCTTCTGTAATCCTTTTTTCTTTTTCATTATCAAAATTATAATGGTAAAGGTCATAATAATAATGTTCAGCATCTACAAAATTTAATCTAGCATATATCAAAGATTTTCCATCAGGAGACCAGGCTGGACGTCCACCAGCAAAACTCTTTCCCTTAACTAACTGTCTGCTCCTGTTTTTTTTAGTATTATATATTTTAAGAGAAGGAAATTCTCTCCCATAATGAAAATATGCTATTTTATTACCATCTTTATTAGAATTTGCATTAATTGTATATCCCCCATGATCTGTTAACTTTTCCCCTGTTTTATCTTCTGTTATGTTTTTTTCTAATTGCATAACTTTATCATTAAATTCGTTTTCCCACTCACTATAAACATCATCAAGATCTTTATCATAAATTTTCTTAAATGCTCTATAAATTCCCTTTTGTGGGTTTTCAACAAACTTATAGCTTAGCTCTACCAATTTATCTTCACCATATTCTTCTGCTAAATATTCACAGAACTTTACCCCATAAATATATATAGCACTTTCACCTGGAGGCCAGTGAGGTAATTCATACTTACCTTCTATTTGCCTTAGACCATAAAACGATTCACCTTTAGATTGAGTCCTGAGATACATATCATATATATCATTACTTCCCCTCCCGCCATCTGTAAATTGTGATTCAGCATATGTAGCATATCCTTCAATAAGCCACCACGGCTGTAATTGGTTAGGTGTAGATATAAGCGGTAGTTTACCAAATAATTTTCCATAGGAATAGCCTGAAGAATGATTGATATTTAGGTGAAGAATATGGGTATATTCATGTGTAATTAAAAGTCTAAGCCAGCTTTCATAATAACCAACCATTCCAGAATACACATGTGGTGGAGTAAGAAAAATATTTATTCTATTAAAATAAGTGGGATCAGCCCATCCATTGGCCAAATCCTGATTGTCATTTATAATAATATGAGTTTTATATGAAGGTTCATATTGCATAAAATCTTTTAATTCATTATGTACTTCTTCTGCTATTTGTGCAGTTTTTTGGGCTATTTTTTCGTAATCTTCTTCAAAATATATTTTAAAGTTTTTTGTTTCCATTGTATGACGTCTACCAGCCTTTGCAGTACCGCAAAAAAGACTAAAACATATAATTATTATTCCCAAAAATAGAAAAACATTTTTTCTGTACAAATATCTCCCCCCCTTGATGAAAATAGCCCCCCTAAAGGGGGGCATTATCTGCAGAACATTAATTTTTACCCGCCAGGGCAGCAATAGCTCTGGCATATATTTTTGCATTTTTAATTAAATCATCAATTGCAATAAATTCGTCTTTTTGATGAGCCAGTTCGGGTTGCCCAGGAAAAAGCGGCCCAAAGGCAACCGCTTTATCAACAGCTCTGGCATAAGTACCTCCTCCAATGGCAATAGGCTGGCTCTCATCCCCAGTAACATCCCTGTAAACTGCCATTAAGTTTTTGACCAGAGGGTCATCTTTTTCTACAAAAAGAGGTTCCTTATGTTCGCCTTTATTTATTACTATTTTACTTCCATTTAGTTCTTTATCAATACCGGAAAATACATCCTTTGCCTCCATTGTCACTGGATATCTTATATTAACAACTATTTTCCCGCCTGTTTCGTCCATGTCCAGCATTCCCACATTAAAAATTAGTTTGCCTGATACATCATCTTCAAATCCACAACCCATGGATTTACCGTAATATTCCATACCAATTTTTTTGCTATAAAAATCAATAAATTGTTTAGCATCATCTTCCGGCAGGTCCAGTTCAGCTAAAAGAACCATCAATTGAGAAATAGCATTGTGACCATCCTGAGGTCGACTTCCGTGAGCTGAAACCCCATAAGACTTTAGAACTATTTCTCTGCCATTTCTTTTTATCTCTATATTATAATCATTGTTATCACAAAACTCATTAATTTCACTTTCCAGATCATCCAAACTCTCTGCCTCCAAAACAGCCTCACAGTAATCTGGCACCATATTTGGAGCATTACCACCTTTTATTGATTTAACTTTCAAATTACTATTATCTTTAATTTTTTCAAAACTACTTTCCAGATTAAATATTAATATACCTTTTTCAGCATGGATTACAGGAAATTGCGCATCAGGACTAAAAGCAAAATCAGGTATTTCCTCTCTCTGTAGATAATAATCCATACCCTCCCAGCCGCTTTCTTCATCGGTACCAAAAATCATTCGAACCCTTTTATTCAATTCTATATCTGATTCTTTAATAGCTTTCATGGCATAAAGAGCAGCTACTGCAGGACCTTTATCGTCAATAGTTCCCCTGCCGAATATTTTGTTATCATGTATTTCTGCAGCATAAGGGGGATATGTCCAATCACTGCCCTCAGGCACTACATCCAGGTGACAGAGTATTCCCATCATTTCTTCACCTTTTCCCATCTCCGCCGTACCTGCATAACCATCTATATTTTCTGTTTCAAAACCAAGATTTTTAGCCATATTTAAAGCTTTATTCAAAGCCTCATTTACTCCTTCTCCAAATGGTTTACCAGGGCTAGATTCTGTTTCAACACTTTTGATTTTTACAAGCTCCTGTGTACTTTTTACTATATCTTCACTATACTTATCTATCAAACTATCAATTTCTTTACCAATATCTTTTTCCATCAATAAAAACCTCCTTTTATTTTTTAATCCAACCATGTAATAAATTCAATGTGAGATTTATTTTTCCTGCATTTTATTATTATTTTCCAAAAAAGCAAAAACAATGCTGCTCAAAGGTAGGAGCAGGGGAAGATAAGCAAATTTAAAATATTGCATAGTATCAACTCCAAGTACTGCTGTCATCATAAGGGCATTTACATTCCAGGGTATTAACGGAGATACAATCAAACCCGAATCTCCCAGAGCCCTCCCCAAATCTCTTCTGGGAACCCCTAAATCATCATATTTTGGACCCATCATTTTGCCAGGCAAAAAGACTCCCAAAAACTGGTTACAACCCAACATAGCAGAGATTATACTGGCAAATATAGTCATTGTAATTAATTGTCCTCTGTTTTTTATACCTGTAACAAGTTTATTTAAGATACTATTCAATATTCCCAGTCTCTCAAATAACCCCCCAAGAATAACTGCAAATATAATTAATGATATTAACTCCAGCATACTTGTCAGCCCACCCCTGCTTAATATATTATCCAGCAGAGCAGAACCCGTATCTGCCTTAAAACCGGCAAACATTGTATTTAAAAGTGTAGACCAGCTCCTTTCAGTAAAAAAAAGACCAAGACCTAAACTGAAGAAAATATTAATCATCAGGTTTATTAAAGTGGGAGTCTTATAAATGGCCAGCCCAATAATTAAAATAGGTGGCAGGAGTAACCACCCAGAAATAAAGAAATTATTACTTAATAAATCGGCTATCCGGGCAAACTCCAAACCTTCTTCTCCTTCTACAAAACCTGAAATGCCTATAAAAAAATAAACAAATAAACTAATTATAAAAGGAGGGATAATTGTAATTAACATATGTTTTACCATCTCAATAATATTAACCCCTGCACTATGTGCAGTAATATTAGCAATGGAAGAAACAGGAGAAGTTCTATCTCCTACATAACAGCCAGAAATTATTGCCCCTGCAACCAGTGGTAGAGGCAAGCCTAATCCCTCTGCAATGCTTATTAATGCCAGACCTATGGTGCTTGCAGTTCCAATGGCCGTTCCCACTGCAAGAGAAACCAATGAGGACAGTATAAAACTGAGTACAAGAAAATAACGTGGATTTAAAATCTGTAATCCATAATAAATCATGGAAGGGACGGTACCAACTCCAATCCAGACCCCAATCATCATTCCTATTAAAAAAAGAATCATAATTACTTCCCCAATACTGGAGAAACTGGAAAATAGCATTTCCTTAATTTCCTGCCAATTAAAGCCCCAGATAAATGCAAGCATAATTGTAATAGCAATTTCAAAAAATAGTGCAAGTTGTATAGGAACATCCCAATATATTACTGACAATAATATTAATATGGCCATTGATACTACCGGTAACAATGCCTGTTTAAAACCAATCACTTCACCTGTATTTTTTGTATTTTCCAATTTTATCACCTATTTTTTATATACTCAGTCTATTTTAATTCAATTATACTAAATACTGTTGTAGTATTTATGCAGGAATAATGATTTTAATCTGGAAAAATATATAACATAAACAATTAGTTGTGGGAGGTATTTTACTTGCTAAAATTAAAAATAAATAAAAGAACCAAAATAAATCCACTTGGTAGAAAAAGATTTTACTCCGGACAAAAGGATACAGCTGTATTGCTATTTCATGGTTTTTCCGGTGTTCCCGCTGAAATGGCATTTCTGGGCAAAAAAATAAATGAAGTTACTGACTTCAACGTATACATCCCCCGTTTGCCAGGCCATGGTACAGATGCTGAAGATTTTCGTCAGACAAAAGCCAGAGACTGGCTTAGAAAAGCTTATGATAGTTTTCTCGAACTGAATTATTCATATGAGCAAATATATATTGGAGGACTTTCAATGGGGGGATTGCTGGCATTACTAACTGCTGGTAATTTTAAGACTAAAAAATTATTTACTATCTCTGCAGCCCTTTACACAAAAAATCCATTAACCCCATTAACACCTGTACTTAAATATTTTCTAAAAACTATACCCCAGAATAAAGAATTAGAATATGAAAATCTCGAGGAAAAAAAATACATGGAAGAATATCACCAATATCATTATTTAGCACAGATAGCAGAATTATATAAATTAATGAAATACACCAGAAAAAATCTGAAAAAAGTTGAATCTAAAACTTTGATCATTGCTTCAAAAAATGATGAACTTGTTCCCATGAAAGCGGCCTATCAAATAAAGAAAAAGATTAAAGCACCATCAAAGAAAGTAAAAGTTTTTTCAGATTCACCTCATGTAATTAATGATGGACCTGAAAAGGAAAAATGCGCAAATATGATAAACCGCTTTCTTATTAGCTGATTTTTTATTTAGTTAATTCTTCCAATTCATCTACCAGATTTGAAAAAACTGCAAGAGCAGTATTTACAGGTCCAGTAGTAGTCATATCAACTCCAGCCTTTTGCAGTAATTTTATAGGATATTCCGAATCTCCGCTTTTTAAGAAATCAAGATAACGGTCTACAGCCCCCTCCCCCTCTTTTAAGATTTTTTGTGAAAGAGCAGCTGCAGCTGAAAATCCTGTTGCGTATTTATATACATAAAAATTATAATAAAAATGAGGTATACGGGCCCACTCCAGAGCAATTTTATCATCCACAACCACATTATCTCCATAATATTTTTTATTAAGATTATAATATATCTCATTTAATTTACCGCTGGTAAGAGGCTCACCCTCTTCTGACTTCTGATGTATTATATTTTCAAACTCCGCAAACATTGTCTGCCTGTAAACAGTTCCTCTGAATTTCTCCAGATAATAGTTGATAAGATATATTCTCTTTTTTCTATCTTCCGTCTTGTCCAGCAGATGATGAATTAATAAAGACTCATTAAGGGTTGAGGCTACCTCAGCCACGAATATTTTATAGTTGGCATATACGAAGGGTTGATTTTTATTTGAGTAATAAGTATGAAGTGCGTGGCCCATTTCATGAGCAAGGGTAAACATATTACTTATATTATCCTGATAATTTAATAAAACATAGGGATGAACCCCATAACAACCCGATGAATACGCTCCAGATCGCTTACCCTTATTTTCATAAATATCTATCCAGCCTGAATTAAACCCCTTTTCAAGATTTTTTAAATAATTTTTTCCCAGATGTTGAAGAGCTTCAAGTATTGTTTGCCTTGCCTGGATAAATGAAATTTTTTCATCAAGTTCCTTAACTAATGATACATATATATCATACATATGTAGTTCGTCCAGATCCAGCATTTTTTTGCGAATTTCTAGATACTTATACATGGGCTTCAAATTATTATGTACTGAATCTATAAGATTATCGTATACTTCCAGGGGGATATTGTCTTCATCAAGAGCAGCCTTTCTTGCAGACTCATATTTTCTTGCTTTTGCATTAAAAATATGACCTTTGATCTCAGTATTCAGTGTACTGGCAAAAGTATTATTAAAATTATCATACACACTGTAAAACTTATCAAATACTTCTTTTCTAACCCTGCGTTCTCCACTTTTCAACAATTTTATAAATCTTCCATGTGTTATCCTGACTTCTTCATTGTTTTCATCAACAACAACAGGGAATTCAATATCAGCATTATTAAGCATTGCAAAAATATTCTCAGGGCCCTGTGTAACTTCTCCAGCCATGGCCAGTAATTCTTCTTCCCGGGGCGAAAGGTAATGTCTTTTCCTTCTAAGTATGTCATCAAGAAAATGTTCATATAACTCAAGTCCTTTTGTGTTTGATAAATAATCATTTAACTCTTCTGTGGTCATTTGCAGGATTTCTGGAATAATAAAAGAGGTATAACTGGCAATCTTATTATTCAAACCCTGAGCCCTACTATATAAACTTTGATATTTTTGTTCTCTGGTATCAACATCCTTGCTCATGTGAGCAAAAGCATATAACCTGCTCGTTATTTCTTTTATATCCATTACTAGATTTATGCCCTTTTTTAATGTTTCTCCTGATTCTGTTAATTTATCCTTATATTTCTGCACCCGGGGTAATAGTTCTTTTTCAACATACTCAAAATCTTCTTCCCAGACATCAACTGAAGAATATATATCTTTAAGATTCCATTTCTTATCTTCAGAAATTTCTTCTCTTGCTGGCAGTTCTTTTACCAAAAGATATCACATCCTCATAGTTAATTTAAAGTAACTTCACTTTTAATATTGTATTTACTCTCCAGTTCCAGTAACCATCTTTTACGCCAGAGACCACCTGAATATCCAGTCAACTCTCCATCTTTACCAATGACTCTATGACAGGGAATAATAATGGGCAGAGGATTAGCTTTGTTAGCGGCACACACTGCCCTGACAGCCCCCGGTTTATCAATAGCACATGCAATATCCTGATAGGACACTACTTCCTCGC
>CAZSTU010000105.1:0-8712 GCA_964609745.1 uncultured Halanaerobiaceae bacterium | reverse complement strand
ATTAGTGAAAGACCCATTCATCAGCACTGTCAGGTTGAAGAGGCAGATATTATATTGATACTTGACCCAACTCTGTTGCGAACAGTAGATGTAAAAGGTGGGACTTCCCCTGCAGCTATTTTTATTATAAACTCTATTGTTAAACCTGTCAGGTTAAGGCAGAAGCTGGAACTTAAGGAAGGTCAGAATTTATATACAGTTGATGCAGATCGAATTTCCCGCGAAGAGATAGGCAGAGTATTTCCCAAC
Source organism: uncultured Halanaerobiaceae bacterium (assembly GCA_964609745.1). Taxonomy (GTDB): domain Bacteria; phylum Bacillota; class Halanaerobiia; order Halanaerobiales; family DATFIM01; genus CAZSTU01. Next base: position 8,463 of record CAZSTU010000105.1, on the reverse strand, counting down.
ACACCAATGATGGGTGCCTTTTGTAAAATAGCCCCATTTATGAATGAAAATAAATTTTTTGAAAAAGCTAAAGAAGAGTTCAAAAAAAAGTTTGCTCATAAAAAAGAATTAATAGCAGGAAATATTAGAGCTTTAAAACGGGCTTCCCGGGAGGTGGCTGGATTTGCCTGAGGCTAAAAAACCGGGCTGGAGGGACTTGCCTACCGGTGGTGTTGTAAATAAGGCAGGAAATGCCTATCAATATCATACGGGTAGCTGGCGGATAAAAAAACCTCTCTGGAGTAAAGATAAGTGTATTCAATGTTTTTTATGCTGGATCTACTGCCCCGATCTGGCTATAAAAACGGACAATGGGAAAGTAGTTGGAGTAGATTATGATTATTGTAAGGGGTGTGGAATTTGTGCCAGGCAGTGTCCGACACAGGCCCTGGAGATGATAGCTGAAGATGAGTCGGATGTTAATGATAGTGAGGAAGTTATTTCACCAGTAGATAATCCTGAAGAAGAGGATTAATCAAGGAGAGGAGTTGTTATATTTGCCGGATATTGCCTTAACTGGAAATGAAGCTCTGGCTCTGGCCCTAAAACAGATTAATCCAGAGGTAGTAGCAGCTTATCCCATTACTCCTCAGACTGAAATAGTTCAACTTTTTTCACAGTTTGTGGCTGATGGTGCTGTTGATACAGAATTTATTACCGTTGAGAGTGAACATAGTGCCATGAGTGCTACAATAGGTGCTGCTGCCGGTGGGGTTAGAGCAATGACTGCGACAGCTGCCAATGGCCTGGCTTTGATGTGGGAGGTAATATATATAGCAGCCTCCAGCAGGTTGCCAATAGTAATGCCGGTTATTAACCGGGCCTTAAGTGCACCTATCAATATTCACTGTGATCACAGTGATGCTATGGGGGCCAGGGATTCAGGCTGGGTCCAGCTTTTTGGAGAAAATGCTCAGCAGGCTTATGATAATTTGATTCAGGCTGTTAAAATTGCTGAAGACAAAAATGTACGCTTGCCAGTAATGGTTAATATGGATGGATTTATAATCAGTCATGCTGTAGAAGGAATAAGTATTTTGGGAGAAGAAAAAGTTAGAAAATTTATTGGTTCTTATCGACCACAGGAAACATTACTTGATCGGGAATATCCAACTACTTTTGGACCCCTTGCCCTTCAGGACTATTATTTTGAACATAAAAGACAGCAGGTAGAGGGGATGAAGCAAGCTTTAAAGGCAGTTAAAAAAGTGGGACAGAATTTTTTTGAATTAACCGGCAGGGAATATGGGTATTTTGAGAAATACAGGATGGATGATGCCAGAATAGCATTAATAGGGCTTGGTTCGACTATGGGGACTGCTCATGTGGCTGTGGATAAACTGCGCCAGAAAGATCAAAAGGTTGGTTTGATAAATTTGCGACTTTTTCGACCCTTTCCTGGAGAAGAAATAAAAAGGACTCTGGAAAAGGTAGAAGTATTGGGGGTGCTGGACCGGGCAGATACATTTTCATTAAATGGCGGTCCTCTTTTTGCTGACATCAGAAATGTGTTATATCCAACAGACAAAAATACTAAAAATAATGGACAACCAAAAGTAGTAAATTATATATATGGCCTGGGAGGAAGAGATATTAATGTTAGTGATCTAGAAAATATATATCGTGAATTAATTAAAATGAGGAATAAAAAAGAAATCAAGGAAGTCAAATATTATGGAGTTAGAGAGTAAATCTAAAAAAGTGGGGGCGTTAAATTTTGGTCAGTTTACGGGAATTAAACCAGGGAAAAGAACTTTTAAGTGGAGGGCATAGACTCTGTCAGGGATGTGGAGCTTCAATAATAGTACATCAGGTGTTACAGAATGCAAAAAATCCTGTTGTAATTAGTGCTGCTACCGGTTGTCTGGAAGTATCAACTACTATTTACCCGCAAACTGCCTGGCACTGTTCTTTTATACATAATGCATTTGAAAATAGTGCTGCCACTTTAAGTGGAGTGGAGAGTGCTTATAGAGCTTTAAAAAAATCAGGTCAGTTAAAAGAAGACTTTGATTTTATTGCTTTTGGTGGAGATGGTGGAACCTATGATATAGGATTTCAATCATTATCAGGGGCCATGGAAAGAGGACATAATTTGCTTTATGTTTGTTATGATAATCAGGCCTATATGAATACAGGGATTCAAAGGTCCAGTGCTACACCCTTGGGTGCCAACACTACAACAAGTCCGGCAGGTAAAGTTTTACCAGGTAAGGGTCAGTATCGCAAAAATATAACAGAAATAATGGCAGCTCATGGTATACCATATGTAGCCCAGGTTTCCTCCTATCACTGGAAAGATTTTTCCCGGAAGGTTAAAAAAGCTCTGGCAGTAAAAGGCCCGGCATTTATTAATGCGTTGTCTGTTTGTCCACGAGGTTGGCGGACAGCTGAAGATAAAGGTATGGAACTTACTAAAATGGCAGTTGAGACAGCTTATTGGCCACTTTATGAAATTGAAGATGGGGAATATAATATAACTTATCAGCCTAAAAAAAGAAAAAAAGTTAGAGAGTGGCTTAAACCACAGGGAAGATTTAAACATCTTTTTGAGAAAGGAAATAAAAAGGTGCTGGACAGGATGCAAAAGGAAGTGGATAAACGCTGGCAATTTTTAAAAAAGAGGGATGCAAATTAATATAAAAAAATCCCCCGGATGGGGGATTTTAAAATACTAATTATTTTTTAAAATTATAATCCTGCTTTTTCCAGAGCTTTTTCTACAGCTTCCATCCACTGTTCGGAACTGTATGTTGCTCCGGAATAAACATCTACCTCAGCGGAGTTTTCTTCTACAAAACTTTCTGTTAATTCTTGAGATGCATCATACCAGTCTCCATAAGAATAATCTTCATCTTTAAATTCGCCTTCATCATCTACTTCTTTCAGCTCTACTTCTGTGATATTTTCATCTTCAACAGTAACCAGAACTACTCCCTGACCGAAGTCACCTTCTTCAGAAATACCCATATAAGTACCATCAAAAGTTTCTTCACCGTCAGCCTTGGCTAGAGCCTGTTTGACGGCGTCCATAGCTTTTTCAGATGTTCCAGTAGCACCGGAGTAGGTATCTATATCGGCACTATTTTCTTCTACAAATCTTTCAGGGAGCTCTTCCATAGCTTCATGGAATTCATCCCAGTCATAATCTTCGTCTTTGGGGGCACCCTTATCATTGTATTCTACAAGACTTACATCCACAATATCACTGTTATCAAGGGTGACTTCGGCTTCCATGTAACCATGGCTGTCTGCTTCTGAATATCCTACATAAGTTTCCTCAGCAGCCAATCCCATGCTGGAAATAGCCATTACAAGGAATAAAGCAATTGTTAATGGTAATAATTTTTTCATTAATTTTTTCCCTCCTCGTTAATTTTGTAACTTTTATGAGGTATTATTATAATAGCACAAAGAATAATTAATATCAAATAGTTTTTGCACGAAAATAGTTGATAATAACGGCATAAATAACTATTTAGTATTGTTAAAAGTAATATAATTAAATATTTCACAAACTTGCACTAAAAAACTACTATAAGCTAGTTAATTCTAATAAATTTGATATATGTCTTGCAGTATCTCAAAATAATAGTTATAATATAATTACAATATAAAAATATTATTTTTTAAAATAATTAACTACCCGAAAGGGGGATAAATATGACTAAAAATCCAGATTTAATTTCTTCTCCTACACCACATTTGCCCGGTGATGGAGATACTACACAGAAAGTTATGACTGATGTTATTATTGCTTTAACACCTGCTACACTTGCAGGAATTTATTTCTTTGGTAAAGATGCTTTAGTGCTTATTTTTGTGTCTGTTTTCACAGCTATTATAATTGAATCTGTTTTTACAGGAAGAACTGGAAGCTTACGGGAAGTTCTTGGAGACGGCAGTGCCATAGTAACAGGATTATTACTTGCTTTAAGTTTGCCACCTGGCCTGCCATGGGGAATAGCTGCCTTTGGTTCAGCGGCTGCTATAATACTGGGTAAAATTGTTTTTGGCGGTCTTGGTAATAACATATTTAATCCTGCACTGGTGGGGAGGGCCCTTCTGGTGGCTATCTGGCCTGTGCAGATGACAACCTGGCTAAGTCCCGTAGATGCAACTACAACAGCAACTCCGCTCTCCGGTGGAGAAGCAGGTTATCTGGAAATGTTTGTTGGTAGTATTCCTGGTTGTATTGGGGAAACTTCTGCACTACTTTTAATTATTGGAGCAATATATTTATTTTATCGTGAAAGAATTACCTGGCATGTACCTGCCGGATATTTAGGTAGTATTGTTGTTTTGTCACCCATTATTGGAACAGATATATTATTTCAATTGCTGGCAGGAGGTCTGATACTTGCAGCCTTTTATATGGCTACAGATATGGTGACATCACCTGTGACTGAAAAAGGACAGATAATTTTTGGGATTGGTTGTGGAGTAGGAACAATTGTTATTAGAGAGTTTGCTTCTTTACCAGGTGGAGTAACCTATGCCATACTTTTAATGAATGCTTTTACACCTTTGCTTGATAAATACTTTCCTCGTAAAGCATTTGGGGAGGTGAAATAAAATGTCCAACACCTCATATGGGCCTTCTTTTATGAAAGTGAGTATTGTATTTATAATCTGTATACTTATTTTAGCTGGCAGCAATCAAATAATGAATTCATCAAGCTCTGAATATGAAGAAGTAAGTGAAGAAACAGAAGAAATGCTTTTAAATGTTTTTACTGAAGAATTTGGATTTTATAAAGCAGATATGAATGGAACTACAATATACCTGGCTCGTAATGATGATAATATTGAAGAAGTAGCTGTTATTGCAACAGTTGAAGGATATGGAGGAGAGATGGAAGTACTGATAGCTACAGATATTGATGGTGAAGTAACTGATATTGAAGTTCTAGAACATTCAGAAACACCAGATATTGGTGATAAAGTGGAAGAACCTGATTATCTCGATCAATTTAGTGGAAAAACAGCTGAGGATTCCTTGGAAGTAGTAGAAGATATTGATGGCATCTCTCAATCCACCGTTTCCTCAGAAGCAGTTGCCGAGGCAGTTAGAAATGGCCTGGATATGATACGAGAATTTATTGAGTCAGGTCAGATTTAACAGGGGGGAAAAGAATGGAACTATTGTGTTCTGATTTCTTTAAAAAAGCAGATGTAAATTGGCTTTTACTGGGGCTGGCTCCAGTTTTGGGTGGTGCAATAAATGCACAAATGAGTTTATCTCTTGGCTTTTTAACCTGGATTACTGTTCTGGTTGTTGGTTTTATAATATTTCTTCTGGATAAGTTTCTTGATATCAAGTATGGACTAATATATGCGGTTATTTTGAGTGCGACAGTTGTTAGCATAATACAAATGTATGTTTCTTTTCAATTTTCCGGATTGACAGAAGAGTTAGGAATATATCTACCATTAATTATGATCAATGTACTTGTATTAAAACAGGGTTATTTAGCAGGTAAAGAAGGATCTATTGAAATTTTTAAAAACAACTTATGGTTGACAGCAAAATTTGTAGGTCTTTTGTTTGTTATAGGTAGTTTGCGTGAATTATTAGGTGAGGGTACAATTTTTGGGACATCAATTCTGGTTGAAGGTATGGAATTTTTCGCCAGTTCAGGTGGAGTATTAATTATTCTTGGATTCGTGATAGGTCTAACACGATATTTTACTTCTTCAACTATAAAAAAAGAGGGAGGGATGAATTAAAATGGGTCAGATATTTAATTTGTTTTTGGGTGCTATTTTATGGCAGAATGTTGTGCTTACGAGGTTGCTCTCTCTCTCTCCCTTTTTAGTGGAAAGAAAAAGCACAATTAAAGATATGACATTGATGGGTCTTTTTACTACCTGTTTTATTACCGTGTTTTCATTATTGGCCTGGGTAATTTCTGAACTAATATTGGTGAAATTTAAATTAACCTATCTGACAAATTTGATATTTTTCTTCTTCCTATTTTTAGTAATTTTCATGCTCTGGAAGATATTTGTTCAAAATAAGTCAAATCCGGCTGACTGGACTCTTTATCTACCGGACGTTTTCTTTAACAGTGCTTTACTCGGTATAGTTTTGATCAATATGGAAAATGGAACGGGGTGGCTCGAAAATGGGGCCCTTGCCCTGGGAGCAGGACTTGGATTTACCATTTTATTGATAGTGGTAGAAGGAATGAAGGAAAGACTTGAAGGAGTACCACTGCCGGCCTGGTTGAAAGGTGTTCCCATACAGTTAATTGCACTGGGTATTTTGGCTCTGGCTGTGTCCGGATTTAGTGGTATATAATAAGTTTTCACCGGAGGTGAGAAAATGGAAGCAAAAACATTTGATAGTGGTATGTATATACCTCATTACAAGGAATATACGAAAGATAAGCCTATAGAAGAACTGGGTCTGCCTGATAGGGTGGTTATCCCACTTTTGCAGCACCTGGGAGAAACCTGTGATCCCGTGGTTGAAGTAGGTGATTATGTTGTACCGGGACAAAAAATTGGTGATCATGGAGAATACTGGAGTGCTCCCATACATTCAGGTGTTGCCGGTGAAGTTGTAGCCATTGAAGATAGACCCCATCCCAAAAAAGATAAGGTAAAGGCAGTAATTATAGAAGTAGATCATGATGGTCCCCGTGATTTTGAAGTGGAAGAGGTAAGAGATCCTGATTTAATGACAGAAGAGGAAATGAAGGAGGCTATACGAAAAGCCGGTGCTATAGGCATGGGAGGGGGAGCCTGTCCCACTTATATAAATATTGACATTGATGAATCAGTAGACTGCCTGATACTTAATGGTGCTGAATGTGAGCCATTTTTGACCTGTGATCACAGGGTGATGGTGGAAAGAGCGGATGATCTCATAGGTGGAGCAGAAGTTTTGATGAAGATTATTGGGGCCAATCACTGTCATATTGGAATAGAAATAAATAAACCTGATGCTATAGAGATACTTCAGGAAAAACTTGAAGGCAGGGATGATATAAAGGTTGAGCCCCTTGATGATAAATATCCTCAGGGATATAAAAAGAATATCATAAAATCAATAACAGGCAAAGAACCTCCACCAGGTGCCCGTTCTGCTGAAGTAGGGTGTATTGTTAAAAATGTAAGTACAGCCGTAGCGGCTTATGAAGCAGTTGTATATGGCAAGGGATGCTATGAAAGAGTTGTCACTGTTAGCGGACCGGATACAGTGCCTGAACCCGGTAATTATTTAATCAAGATTGGTACTACTGTACGGGAGGTTTTAACCCGCTGTGGTGTTGATACGTCAGAACTTGATGGTTATAAAGTTATTATGGGTGGAGCAATGACAGGAAATACACAAACAACTCTTGATGTGCCTGTGACCAAATCAACTACCGGAATTTTGCTTTTACCACCTGATATGGTGGTAAATCACGAAGAATATATGCCATGTATAAGATGTGGTAAATGTGCCAGATACTGTCCGATGTTTCTTTATCCCGGCCGCTTAAGCAACTTTGCAGAAAGAGGGCAATATGATCTTGCCGAAGAATGGAAGGTTGATCTCTGTGCTGAATGTGGAATCTGTAGTTTTGTCTGTCCTTCACAGCGTCCGGTTGTTCATATGTTAATGGAGGCAAAGGCAGAAATAAAAAAACGTAGAAAATAAAATAGTTTAGGGTAGAGTAAAAAGCCCCCTTAAATGGGGGCTCTTTTATTAAGAAGAGGGCTGGGGTAAAGTGTAATTGTGTTTTTCAAAATAATTACCCAGAATAATTGAGCTGAGAATAACCAGGGGAAGTGAGACACCTAATCTGATAAAAGTAAATTTTACACCAAGTATTGAAGCTTCCATGATACTCATAGGAATCATTACCAGGGAGGCGGCAGTCACATAGGTGAATATAGAGCTATAACCGGCTCCCTTATGATAAATAGCATTTGCTACCGGAAAGGCCACAAATGTTCCACCTACGTTTGTAGCAGCCAGTAGTATAGAATATATATTTTTTAAAGCCAGAGGCTTTACCAAAATTTTTTTCTATGGTTTCTCTTTCAACCCAGACATCGAAAAGTCCGATAAGTACAAAGGCAGGTGGAAGGATTTTGATCATATCCCGGGCAAATATCCAGAAATTATGGCCGATATTTTTACCTGGAGAATAATCCAGTAAAAATGAGAGGCCAATTCCGCTAATAAAGATTATAAAAAGTATTAAGTTATTTTTTGTTTTTTTGCCATTATTTTTTTTCATTAAAAAACACCTCCATATAGTAATCCCATGGCAAGTGAAATAATTGCTGCTATAACAAAGCTGGCACTATATTAATTTTGAAATTATGTAAAATAATTTACAGTAACAACAAAAAAAATTTGAGTAATTTTTATACAATTGATTAATAGTGGAACCCATGCTATAATAATTTATAACAAAAGAATAT
>CAZSTU010000104.1:0-8764 GCA_964609745.1 uncultured Halanaerobiaceae bacterium | reverse complement strand
GGGAAAAAACTCCTTAAATTCACTGGTTAATTGAGCTGCCAGTGTTTTGTTATGAGCGATTACCAGTACCGGTTTATTTATTTTTTCAATTACTGCTGCCATGGTATAGGTCTTACCCGTTCCTGTAGCCCCCAGTAAAGTCTGGTGTCTGTAACCCCTTTTAACACCCTCTACCAATTTTTCTATAGCCTGAGGCTGGTCACCCTTAGGAGTAAAGGGCGCCTCCAGCTTAAACTGACCATCTTTGATTGCCATAAATAAATCATCCTCTTCAAAAACTTATTCTGTATAATATTATATGATAGTCTTTGACCCACATCAACTATGATATACCATGGTACATATGTTTGTCAATACCATTATGACATTAAAGTTATCTTTCTCCTCGCTTATACTAATTCCCGGTATAATGCCTGCAGAAATAATTCCACATCTGTCACCAGTCCCTTTGCCTGTCCTGTGCCGCGGTCTGCCAGTTTAGTTACAGTATCGGAGTTAATATCCACACAGACTGTTTTTACATCTGCTGATAGTAAATTACCGGTAGCAATCGCATGTAACATAGTGGCCAGCATAATCACCATATCTGCCCCGGCAGCCTTTTCTCTCATCTTCTGTTGTGCTTCCACCGTATCTGTAATTACATCAGGCAAAGGCCCATCATCTCTTATTGATCCAGCCAGCACATAATCGACATTATTTTTAACGGCAGAATACATTATCCCTTCATTCAGTATACCCTTTTTTACCGCTTCAGCTATGGATCCAGCCTTCCTGATTTTATTTATTGCTTTCAGGTGATAACCATGGCTCATCTCCGCTGCCTCATCTTTTAAAGGTATATCAAGAGAAGTACCATAGAGGGCACTCTCAATATCATGTGTAGCCAGGGCATTACCGGCAAATAGGCAGTCTATATACCCTGCTGCAATCAATCCTGCCAGATATTTACCTGCCCCCGTATGAATTACAGCGGGACCGCCAACCACCACAATACGCCCTCCTTTTTCTTTAATACTTTTTATTTCCAGACTTATATCCTTAATCAACTGTCCCTTTGATTTTTCAGCAGAGACAGCACTGCCCATAAATTCAAATTCCTTTTCAGTTTTATTTTCTTTTTTAACAGTTTTTACCTCTAGACCTGCTTCTCCAGTCACAATCAAATCTCCCTTTTTTACCTCATTAATAGTTATACACCGGGCTTTGTCTCCCTCAATTTTGATCCCACAATCCATTTCTTGATCTCTCACTTTGTGCCATTGATTATTATATCTAGCATAAGTTGGTAGATTGGTGGTAACATAAAATCCCCGGGGAAAAACTCCTTCAGCAGGTGCCTTTTTTACTGTAACTTCCTCCTGTTTCTGATTAAAATCAATATTCTTCTCCATTCTCCTTGCTTTTTTCATAAAAATAACCTCCTGTTAATTTTTGTGGCTGTTTTCCCCCTCTTTAAAAAGCAAAAAACCCCGCTCCCATAAAATATAGGAACGAGGTTTATACTCGCGGTACCATCCTGCTTGACATAAAGTCCACTTTTTCAACTGCGGGATTATATCCTACAGTCTATCTCTATAACGGGAGAAAACCGGTGCAGCTTACTCAGTTCAGCCCACAGCTCACAGAGGGGTTCTCTGATCACAGCCATTAGTTTTTTAAATTGTTAAATTGTATTATACTTTATTTTTTGCCCTTTGTCAAATCAAACAAATTCCGCCGGCATATTTCCGCCGCCAGAGCCGCTTTTTCATGGAAGCAAATTCTACTTTTCGGCCATTTAAAACATGTATAAATTCTTCATCATTAACCATGACACCACTATGAGTAACCACTTCCCGGTAGAGGGTGAAATAAGGGATATCCAGAACCTTTAAATTATGACAATCCCCAACCTCCCTGCCCAGAGTGGAAAGACCCCTTTTATATCGATCAGGATCTTTTTTATACCAATTCTCATCAACAAAACCCCCATCATCTTCAGGAAGTTTTATGCCCAACTGTTTGAAAAACATATAAACAAGACCCCAGCAGTCGAGGCCATTTTCATCTCTGCCATTTAACTCATAGGGAATCCCCAGCAGGGATTCTGCAACTTCCATTATATAACCGGAGGGATAAAAATATGATTTCATCAGCAACACCCTTTCACTTATAGGGTATTCCTCCCCCCGACAAAATGATAATTTATTTTTGCTCTAACCTGCTTTCAATATTTTTGCCGGTTTCAGTGGCAGCCAAACCGGCCAGTGAAGTTTCCTTTAAACTACCAGGCAAAAGATCACCGATCTGAGTCATGGCTTCAATTACTTCATCAGGTGGTATTACACTCTCAACACCGGAAAGAGCCATTCCGGCGGCAGTCAAAGCATGAGAGGCAGCAAATCCATTTCTTTTCACACAGGGAACCTCCACCAGTCCTGCTACGGGATCACAGACAAGGCCCAGTAAATTCTTCAAAGCAAGAGCAAAGGCATTACCCACTTCAGTCGGACTGCCTCCATATAATTCTACAGCGGCACCGGCCGCCATTGCAGAGCCCACCCCGCATTCAGCCTGACAGCCACCGGCTGCACCTGCCAGTGTAGCCTGTCCGGCCACTACTCGGCCGAGCCCTGCTGCAGTAAACAATGCTGAAATAAGTTCCTCTCTTGAACAGTCTTCCTTTTTACCAATAGATAATATAACTGCAGGCACAATACCGCTGGAACCGGCAGTAGGGGCAGCCGCAATACGACCCATATCAGCATTTACCTCAGCCGTGGCCAGGGCAGTTGTAACAACTTCCTGGTAAAGATCACTTCCGGGGAAGATCGAAGAATGATCAATTCTGTAAGCATCACCACCACTTAAACCACTGGCACTCAGTTTTTTATTTTTCCTGCCCTTTTTGGCAGCATTTTCCATAACAGCCAGCGTCCTTTTCATCTCTTTCCATATTTCTGCTTTACTCTTCTCCTTTTCCTCACATTCTACCGCAAGAACTATTTCAGAAATATCTTTATTGTTTTTTTCAGCCAAATCAATTAATTCTTCTATTTTATTATATTCCATTACAGGCAAAAACCTCCCTCATTCCGCTCTTAATGGGTTAAAGGCGGTATATAACGCACCAGTTCTATGTCATCCAGCTGACGGAGATGATCTCTCACCGGCTTTTTTACTATCTGGTCGAGTTCAATAATACTGGAAGCATTTTTACCCTTTTTCATTCTCAAATCCTGCATATAAGCAATATTCAATTGATAACTCCCCAGTATTGAAGTAATAATACCCACCATTCCCGGTCGATCCCGGTGTACAATCCAGAGTGTTGGCAGCCGGCCTGCTATATTAACCTGATAATCATCAATTCTACAGATCCTGATATCACCACCACCAATGGATGAACCTGTCATTTTCAGAGAATATTCCCCTTTTTCCAGTATTATCTGCAGGGTATTGGGGTGAACATCCCTTAATTCGACTTCATTAAAAGTAACCTCCAGCTCATTATCCCGGGCAATTTGCAGTGAGTTTTTGATTTTTTCATCATCAGGGTCAAAACCCAGCAGTCCGCCTACTACTGCTCTATCAGTACCGTGACCCCTATAGGTAGCGGCAAAAGAACCGTGAAAATTAATCAAAGCTTTATCAATTTTTTTTGAAAAAAGATAGCGGGCAGCACGTCCCAGTTTTACCGCTCCTGCCGTATGAGAACTTGAGGGGCCGATCATAATCGGCCCCATCACTTCAAAAATACCACTCATTTTATCACTCCTGTTAGATTAACTGGCCTTTTCTAATTCTTCATCATATATTCCTTCTTTTAATATCTCAATCGCCTTCTGTAATTGCTTATCTTCTTCTGACTCCAGACCATGTTCAATCTTTATATCAGGTTCTATACCCTCATCTTCTTTGATTTGATTATCTGCAGGTGTATAATAACGGGCAATTGTCAACCTTACTGCTGATTCATCTTCAAGAGGAATTACTCGCTGAACTGTCCCCTTACCGAAAGTTCTATCACCTATCAGTATACCGCGTTCACGATCTTTGATTGCTCCAGCCACAATTTCGGAGGCACTGGCACTACCCCGATTAATCAACACCACTAAGGGCATATCAACAGAATCTATATCATCTGATACTCTTAATATTTCATCTTCACCCTGACGCTGTTTTACAGATACGACCCTACCTTCATCAAAGAAATTACTGGCCACACTAACTGCTTCCTCCAGAAGTCCACCGGGATTTGAACGTAAATCAAGAATGATTTTTTCTGCTCCTTCTTCTTCCAGAGAAGCAATTTCCTTTTCTACTTTCTCACCTACATTTTCACCAAACTCCAGCACAGATATATGGGCAATATTCCCTTCCAGCATTTCACTTTCCACATAGGGAATTTCTATATCATCACGGGTGATTTCAAAGTCCAGCGGTTCCTGTTCACCCTCACGATAAATAGTCAGTTCTACCTCTGTACCCGGTTCTCCTCTCATCCTGTCTACTGCTTCTTCCTGAGTCATTTCTTCAGTCGGCTCTCCATCAATATGGGTAATAATATCTTCAGCCTGTAGTCCCACTTCTTCTCCTGGAGTCCCTTTGATCGGAGAAATAATTGTCAACTGATCATTACGAGATGTTATGCGAATACCAATTCCACCAAAACGTCCTTCAAGTTCTGTCTGCATTTCTTCATACTCCCTGGGTGTCATGTATGAGGAAAAAGAATCAACTTCATTTAACATCCCCTTAATGGCACCCCGGAGCAGGGTTTCCATATCAAATTCATCCACATGATAATTTTTAATCATGTAAAGAACCTGCTGGAATTTTTCAAAAGGATCATCATACCCTTCACCTTCATCCTGAGCCAGCACCGGGGTAACTGCCCCAAAGACCAGAATTAAACTTAAAGATATTGCTACAAAATAGTTTAAATAATTTCTTTTCATATTTTCACCTACTCCCACCTTTTATAAGTTATTAATTCTAGAGTAAAATATAAAAACCTTCCTGTAAGTATTAACAATTATTTTAAACCCTTTTAATGTGCAACTGTTTTATAAGACTGCCGCCAATAATGAGTGAAAGAAAACTATTAATTAATAGAAGAGTAAAAAGAGATAATTTGAAGTTAAATAAATCCAGAAAACAAAAGTCAAAATATAGTTGATTTAATCCCCTGTACAATAATAAACCTGTAATCCAGGCACTAATTACTGCTATTAAATTTAGAAAAAGTATAAAAAACCAGACCAGCACTTCTCCCTTTTTTCTTTTATCAATAACCTGTAATAATAATAACTCAGGTCTGTAAAAATAATAATAATGACTGAAAAACTGAAGATTAGTCTGGCAGAGTAATAAAAATAAAATTAAAACGATAATATATATTGAAATTTGATATCTTTTGATAAAAGCTACTGAAGTATGCAATGTTACTAAAAGTGGATTATCAGGATAAATACCACTGTTAACCTCCAAAAAATAATTTATATTAAATATTAACATTAAAGAAAGGGCAAGTAAAGTATAACGCAAAAATAATAATAATAAAAATTTGTTATTTATTCTTTTATTGACTGCAAAAAGTCTTCTACCTTCATTTATATAAAAAATAATAAATTTAAACATATATTCCCATATTATCTTCAGCAGCAATCTTCCCTTCTTTTAGATATAGCAAACGGTGTTTTCGCGCAGATACAAGTAAACGCTGATCACTGCTAACTAATACCACCGTCATATGCAGAGCCCTTAACTTTTCAAGAAGAGATAATATGGCCCTGGCATTAACCTCATCAAGGGCAGAGGTGGGATCTTCCAGTATTATAACTGAGGGATAAAATAATAATGCACAGGCAATATTTGCCCTGACAAGTTGATGTGACAAAAGATTTGCGGGAAAACTTTCGCCCATGATATCCAGATCCACCAGCTGCAAAATCCTTTGCAGGCGGATATTACAATATTTATCACCTTCACCGGCGGCTTCCAGAATAAACCGGTAATTATCCCTCAAACTGCGGTCAGGAAGTAATATATTATCGTGGTATACAACCCCGATTTCTTTTTTAAAGATATCAGACTTTTGCTCCCCCTGTTCAAAATATTTTATTCGTCCTTCTTCCGGTCTCTGTCTGCCACTTAATATTTTGAATAAAGTATTTAGCGCATCCTTTCTTTCAGTAAAAATAAATACAAATTCATTATTATTTATGGAAAAGGTTATATCCTTAAGTCGGAGATCACTGCTTACCCTGTGTTTTATCTGAGTTAATAAAATCAAATAATTCTCCCCCTTCATATATTTATTATACAAAAAAAGAAGGGGTTCTATGTTGGGAACAATCGGAAATATTAAAAATATTTTTCTTTTAAAATGAGTAAAATAAAGCGGGGCAGGGCCATCATCCTCCCCAGTCTCTGCGGCTCCTGCAGTAGACGATAAAACCATTCCATTCCCATTTTTTGCATAAAAGTCGGGGCCCTTTTTACTTCACCGGCAAGAACATCAAAACTACCACCGATGGTAACAACAACTCTAACATTTAATTTATGTAAATTTTTGTGTACAAATTTTTCCTGCAAAGGTACTCCCATACCCACAAATAATATATCCGGTGAAAGTTTATTTATCTCCTCAATTGCCTTAACTTTTTCATGATGATCAAGATAGCCATGATGATAACCAACTATGGGGGCAGATTTCCCCCTCCTGTTAATGCTTTCAGCTGCCTTTTTGGCAATATCCGGTTTTGCTCCCAGAAAAAATGCAGTATAGTCTTTTTTATGAGCAAGCTGACAGAGCTCAACCAGCAGGTCAAAACCGGCTACTCTTTCCTGAACTGGACTGCCCAGAAGACGGGAGGCGAGAAGTATACCGGCACCATCAGGAACTCTCAGATCAGCCCCATTTAAAATCCGACGTAAAGCAGGATCATCATGGGCTTTTACTGTCATTTCAGCATTGGGAGTAAAAACCATATGAGAAGAACTGTTTTTTTCAATCCATTCTTTTATTTGCAGCAGACTTTCCGCCATATTTATTCTGTGAATATCCACTCCAAGTATTTTCACTGTCTCCGGCATAACTATTCCTCCAGCAAATTTAATGCCATCTCTGCATTTTTTCGGGCTTTATCCCTGTATTCTCTTCCCTTTTTAATCAATTTATCTTTAATTAGATCTCTATTATGCCAGAAGTAGTCAATATTATCCTGTAAAAGGGTCAGAGGGCAGCTCTCGGTACTCAAGCCGCTCTCGAGTTCAAGTTCTGAAAGCAGGCTATCCACCTTAGGGTCATAACTTATCCCCACAAAAGGCACGGCATTTACTGCAGAAAAAATAAGGGAATGAAGTCTTACACCTAAAAAGAAATCAAAATTACCAATAAGATTAATCATACTGCGGGGCGGGATAAATTCTTCAATTAATTTAGCCTCTTCTTCCATGTATTCTTTAACTTTCTGACAGGCAGTTAAATCCTGTTGTAAATAAAGCGGCAAAAGATAAACTTTTAAGCCATGTTTGCGATAAATATAGTCTCCAGCTGCTGCTACTTTTTTTAAATATGAATTATCACCCCAGGGGCGTACAGAAATTGCGGCTGTGTTTTTAAATGAGGTATTATCAGCAATATCTGCTTTAAAATTCTGCAAATCTTCAGGAGTAAAAACAAAAACTGAATCCACCGTTTCTTTTATAAGATTAGTATCTATATCCAGTTTATTTAACAATTGAGCTGAATTACTATCCCGCACAGTGATCAAATCAGTTCTATTACCCACCCATTTTATCATCTTTTTATTGAAAGTTCTACTAACCGGTCCTACTCCCTGTGCATAAAACATAGTCTTTTTACCCAAAAGATGGGCAAAAAAAACCAACCCGAGGTAATACGGTATGGAAGTATTTCCCGTTACATCCTGCAGCAAGCTGCCTCCTCCACTTATAAAAAGGTCGCAGCCTGCAATGGCTTTAACAATTTTAAAAAGGTCTGTCCTGGAAATACTCTCCACTCCATAGCGTCTGGAGGTTATTTCAGGTGAAGCAGATAAAACTGTAATCTGCAGATTATTTATCTTTTCTCTGAGTGCTGTAATTACTGCAGCCAGGATCGCCTCATCACCCAGATTGTCAAAACCATAATAACCGGAAATTACTATTTTATTCATAAATTATCTCCCGACTTTCTTTTCCACAGTTTTAAAAAGAAACGAGCTGCTCCCAAAATTACAATACCCAAAAACAGTCCCAACCAGTAACCATTAAAGGCCCGCAAAAAGGAAATCTTAAGAGGAATGTGCAGATGAGCAAAGGTATTTGTAACTGTAATCTGCCCGACCCCGGCCAGTACTGCCAGAAACAATAATAACCACTTATTTTTCTTTTTGCTTTTCCAGTACAAAGCGACTATTAAAAAGGGATGACCTATAAGAAAAGCCTTAAAACGAGGTCTTACATATAATATGTCCTCAAGTATCTCCCTGACATAACTTTCAATATCAGAAAGGGGCAGAAAGGAATAATTACCCGTTCGAATAATATATATTAAACCAATCAGAGCAGCAACTGTTAATAATAATAAGTGCTTTATCTTCAGAGGAATTTCCAAAAAATCCTTTACAGACTGCCAGAATACGAAGTCTTCACGCTGATAATAATATTTTAACCAAAAATACCAGCCTATAATAAATATGGGCAGAATAAAAGCAAGTTTTACCCCGCGAAATTGATCGATATTTAAAATAAAACTTAGATGACTCAGACT
>CAZSTU010000103.1:0-8776 GCA_964609745.1 uncultured Halanaerobiaceae bacterium | reverse complement strand
TACTTTACCATCTTTTACTACTACAAGTCCGCCCTGCATCTCAGCCAGGGACTCTACTGCCTTTACCATATCTTTTGCATTAAGACCGGCCACCATAATATTATGAGAGTCATGACCTATACTGGTAGCCACTGCTCCTCTTTTTAGACCATAACCTTTAAGAAGACCGAGGCCAACCCGGCCGCTGGCCTTATGTCTTTCTACTACAGCCAGTTTAACCAGATCTTTTTCTTTCATTTCTTTTAACGAAAGTTTTTCACCACTGCATTTTACTTCCTTTTTTTCGGTAGTAATCTGATCTGGCACCAGTTCCATAACCCGATACCTTCTGGCTTCAGGCAGTTGAAAATCACTTTCCTCCACTTCACCAATATTTACTGAGTTATATACTGTCTCCTTCGCCCTTTTCCATTCCTGGTAATCTCTATCAGACATATTATTTTCACTCATACTGACAGTAATTTTTCCATCTTCGGCTACTATCTCTCCATCTTTAAACACTTTCTCAACTTCCAAATTTTCCAGGTCATTTAATACCACCAGGTCAGCTCTGTATCCAGGGGCTATAGCTCCCAGGTCACCATAACCTAAGGCCTGTGCCGAATTGAAAGTGGCCAGCCGTATGGCCCGCAAGGGATCCATACCCTCTCTTACTGCCTTTTTGACCATAAAATTTATGTGACCTTCTGTAATCAAATCTCCCGGATGCCGGTCATCTGTGGCAAAAAGAAAACGGCCATAATTACTATCCTCAACCGCAGGCAGCAGTCTGCTCATATCTCTGGTCAGTGAACCCTCTCTGATCATTACATACATACCCTTACTTACCTTCTCTACTGCTTCTTCATAGGATGTACTCTCATGATCTGCCCTGACTCCGGCTAAAAGATAGGCATTTAACTCTTTACCACTGACCCCGGGAGCATGACCGTCAATAAAACGATCCTTAAATAGTTCCAATTTAGCAAGCAGGGAAGAATCTCCCTTAATAACTCCAGGATAATCCATAACTTCTCCCAGACCAAATACCCCTCTTTCATCTTTTAATTTTTCCAGTTTTTCGGCAGGCAGACTGGCTCCTGCCGTCTCAAAAGAAGTTGAGGGCACACAGGAGGGAAGCATCATATTAAAATTCCAGGGTAATTCTCTGCCCTGATATAAAAGATATTTTATACCATCAAGTCCAGCCACATTAGCTATTTCATGGGGATCAACTGTAACTGTAGTGGTCCCACAGCTGATTAATTTTTTGGCAGCTTCCTTTATATCAACCATTGTACTTTCCAGATGCATGTGTCCTTCTATATAACCGGGAGCCATGATTTTACCGGCAAGATCAATTTCCCTTTCACCTCTGTAATCCCCTGTTCCCAGTATTATTCCCTGTGAGATGGCTACATCCGTTTTTTTAAGTTTTTCCTGAAAAACATTAACTATATCAACATTTTTTAAAACCAGTTCAGCCGGTCTATCTCCCCGGGTTTGTGCCAGTAATTCTTGATCTATTTTGATCTTGGCCACCTCCTGTTTTTTAAAAAAGGCCGGAACCTTAAAGATCCCGGCCTCAAGTATTTAGATTATCAATTATATTCAATACTTAAAGCATCAAAATTACAGCGAGTTACACAAAGACCACAGCCTTCACACTTATCTTTATCAACCACAGCAATATCCTCATCATCCAGCTCAATGGCATCATAAACACAGCTTATCACACATAAACTACAACCCGTACAGGCAACTCTATCAACGGTAGGAGCTACTGTTTTATAATTGGCTTCACCTGAAAAATTCCGCTGGGCCAGACCCCGGATATCATCAAGACTATCATAACCGTTTTTTTCCAGAAATTCATCAATTTCACCGGCCAATTCACCATATACAGCAGGTCCATTTACTATAGCTTCTGTACAGACCTGTACGGCCTCAGCACCGGCCATTATCATTTTAACGGCTTCTTCACCATTTGATATACCACCAACACCTATAACGGGGATATCCACTGCTGATACTGCCTCATATACACAGCGCAAAGCAAGAGGAAATATAGCATTACCGGAAAGCCAGCCATAACCGTCCTCACTGCCCATTAACGGTTCACCTGTTTTAAGGTCAATATCAAGTGTGGGCCCAAAGGAATTTATCAATACTATACCATCTGCCCCTGCCTTCTCAGCAGCAGTGGCAAAATTTGTAATATCAACCTGGGGACTGAGTTTGACTAAAACTGGAATATCAACTACTTCTTTGGCGGCCTGAATACTCTCCACAACTGGAGAAGGATCATTCCCCAGATAATGAGTGGATAGTTCCAGGGCATCAGCAAATGGTTCGACCTTTTGTGCTAATTCCCTGATTTCTTCAGCAGTATACCCGATACCGACAATTGTTGGTAGTCCGGCTTTTTGCACAATTGGATACTCTTCTTTAAGCCACTGTTCAGGAGGCAGTTCAGACCACAGTTCTGCATTCATAAAGCCACTGCTGGTCTGGGCCATATTAGGTCTCGGCACATTGGCCGCCTCCACAGAAATAGTCTTGGTAACAATAGCACCTGCACCACCATCTTTAGCATCAAGGGCGGCCTGCCCGTCCTTTACGGGGGGGCCTGCTGCCGGCATTACTGGATTTTTTAGTTCCATACCGAAAAGATTTACACTGATATCAGCCATAATTTATTATTCCTCCTTTTTATGATTGCTTTTCCTGTTTATGATAGCTTTTCCTGATAATATCAACAACAATTCTCAGCTCCCTGCGGAGATTTAATTATAACAGGATAATTGTCTGATCGTTTTATTGTTTTTCATTTGCTGAAAAAGCTTTTTCTAAGGTAACTCCATTCCATATCCTGTCCATATATGAGGAAAAATAAGAGTGTTACTTCAATGCCTTTTTAATTTTCTCCGGGGTAATTGGCAGGTCATAAAACCTGATACCTATGGCATCATAGATAGCATTGGCTATGGCGGGAGCAGCACCTATAGTTACAGGTTCTCCAATACCTTTGGCCCCATAAGGCCCATCTGCATCTTCATCTTCCACCAGCCTCGATTCAAAGGTGGGCATATCCAGAGCAGTGGGGATTATATATCCTGTTAGATCAGGATTTTTAGTAATACCTTCCTCAATAATCTGTTCCTCAAGCAGGGCCATACCTATCCCCTGAGCTGTACCCCCTTCAATCTGTCCCTCAACATTGGTGGGATTGATGGCCTTGCCCAGATCAAGGGCTGTATTGACATGCAATACATCCACCTTTCCGGTAACAGTATCGACCTCAACCTCTATTTCTTGAGTCATAAATGTATATGCCACATAAACCTTTTCGGACTGACCCGTACCGGGATCAGGTTCGTAAGTTTCAGGGAAAAAGGAGGCCTCAGCTTTGAGAGCATCACCCTTTTCTTTTACAATTTCAGCTAATTCCCAGTAACTAAACCTTTTATTTTCTGGATCTTCCAGAAAAAATACCTCACCATCATCAAAATCCATTTCCGGATGGTTACTGGGAAATTCCAGACTGGCATAATGATATATTTTGGATTTTACCTCTTCTGCAGCTTCCTTAACAGCATTACCGGTAAAGAAAGTTTGCCTTGTGGCCGAAGAAGAACCTGCATTTTTGGTAGAGTGGGTATCAGCACCGGGAATCTCAATCATATCAGGACTTATCCGCAGTACTTCTGAAACTATCTGGGTGACAACTGTTGCCACACCCTGTCCTACATCTGCTGCTGCCGTGTTAACTATAATCTTTTTTCTGTCAGGATCAATTTCAACTGTAGCTACGGAATGATCGGGAAAGCCCTCTCCATATCCAAAGCCAAACATTATGGTAGAATAGCCTTTACCGCGTTTTTTCATAATTACTCACTCCTTTCCCGGCGTGACATATCCAGTACTTCTTCTATAGTCTGTCTGACATTAACACTGCGGGTAAGCCGCTGCCCATTTGGTGTGGTAGAACCAATATGATAGGCATTTTGGTGTCTAAATTGAGCCGGATCCATACCGACTTTTTCCGCCAGTATATCCATTTGTGAATCATAGGCAAAAGCCATCTGAGTGGCACCAAAACCACGCATTGCTCCTCCATAGGTATTATTTGTATAAACAGTATAGGATTTGCCCTTTACATTTGGACAGTTATAGGGACCTGTACAGTGATAAAGCCCCTTGTGTATTACAGCCGGTCCACTGGAAGCATAAGCACCGGTATCTCCAATTACATCAGTTTCCCAGGCCTTTAGATAACCATCCTCAGTAATTCCTGTTTTATGTCTGATGATCATGGGATGACGTTTGGACTGGGTCACCATGGATTCTTCCCTTGTATAACCAAAATATACTGGGCGATCTGTTTCCAGGGCTGCAAGTGCCAGATGTATGTGTACTGAAATATCCTCTTTTTTACCAAATGCACCACCGATTGCCGGCTGTATTATCTGTATTTTTTCTTTGGGCAGTTGTAAAGACTGTGCTATATCAGCCTGGGTATCATGCAGCCACTGACTTGCCGCCCAGATTTTTATAACTCCTGTATCTTTGTCCTGAAGGGCATAGCCCCTTTCAACCTGAAGTGGCACCTGATCCAGATGTTGAGTGCTATACTCCTTTTCCACAATAATGTCTGACTGAGCAAAACCTTCTTCTATATCCCCTTTTTTAAGATAATGATCACAGACTATATTCTGGGAGGGGATATCCGGATCTATAAGATCAGAAATCAGAGGGGAATCTTCTTCATGAACTGCAGGAACATCCTCCTTTAGTGCCTGCAGCGGATCATTCACAACTTCCAGTTCTTCTACTTCCACCTCAATAGCCTCCACTGCTGCCCGGGCAATATCTTCAGTCTCAGCTACAACCACGGCCAGGGCATCACCCATATAACGCATTTTCTCATCTATTCCTACCAGTACGGGCTGATCCTTGATAATCAAACCAAATTTATTGATATCGGGATAATCTTTTTTGGTTATTACCTTTTTTACTCCTGGAATCCTTTCAGCCTTACTTATATCTAAACTGCGCAGATAGGCATGAGGGTGGGGTGCTCTTTTTACTTTTACATACAGGGGATTATCAAATTCCAGATCCTCAGTATACCGGGCTTTACCTGTAACTTTATCTCTGGCATCAACCTTTCTTACATCCTTACCAACAACTCTTTTAGTCATGATTTTCCCCCCTCTGCTTTTTCATTTTTTTAGCAGCTATCTTTACAGCCTCTATAATTTTCTCATAACCTGTACAGCGGCATAAATTACCGGAAAGTCCGCGCCTAATCTCTTCCTCAGTGGGATCAGGATTTTCGTCTAGTAACTTCTTGCCGGCCAGTACCATACCGGGAGTGCAAAATCCACACTGTACTGCCCCGCTTTCAATAAATGCCTGCTGTACAGGATGTAGTTCATCTCCTGTACTGAGGCCTTCCACTGTGGTAATCTCCGCTCCATCAGCCTGAGGAGCTAATACCAGACAGGAGGCAACCAGGCGGCCATTCATAATCACAGTACAGGCACCACATTCACCCTTACCACAACCTTCTTTGGCTCCAGTTAATCCCAGATCATTGCGTATTAAATCCAGAAGACGGGTATCGGGGTCAGTCTCTACATTTCTTTTTTCACCATTAATTGTAAATGATATCTGCACTATCTATCCACCTCCTGAGTTAACTCCTCTAAAGCCTGTTTCATTAATGAGTAAACGGTATCTTCCCGGTACTCTTTAGTTCCTCTGATATCGTCTATCGGTGATATATTATTAACAGCAATCTCTGCAGCTTCATTTATATCAATTTCTTTTAGTTTTTCTCCCTTTAATTTTTCTGTTAATTCAGACAAAGCCAGCGGAGTCGGGGCTACTGCTCCCAGTGCCGCCTTTATTCCTCTTACTTTTTGCTCTTTATCTACAGTGATTAGCAGAGCCAGACTCAAAGTTGAAATGGCAAGTGCCCTGCGTTTGCCGACCTTAACAAATTTACCCCTGGTATTTTTTTCAGGCAGGGGAATTATAATTTTTGTCAATAACTGATCATCTTTGATGACCGTCTGTTTGGGACCTGTAAAAAAGTCTTGAGCAGGAATAATTTCCCTTCCTTTAGCGGACATTAATTCCAGTTGAGCATTATAGGCCAGCAGTGGAGGTAACAGGTCACCCGCCGGTGAAGCAGTGACTATATTACCACCAATGGTTCCCCTGCTTCTTATTTGAGGTGATCCCACTTCGCCTGCTGCCTCTTTTATTAAAATCAACTTATTTTTTATAATTTCTGAATTTTCAAGTTGAGCATGAGTAACCATTGCCCCAATTTCTATTTTATCTTCTTTTTTTTCAATTTTCTGCAATGAAGTAAGTTCTCTTAAGTCAAGCCAGCCGGGCACCTCATAAAGTCTCTGGTAGTAATCCACCAGCAGATCAGTCCCCCCGGCCAAAATTTCAATATCATCTCCTTTTTCTACCAGAACCTCTAAGGCTTCCTCTACAGTCTCCGGTACAAAATATCCTTTAAAATCGCTGCCAGAAATCTCGGGCCTGTTCACGACATTTTCTGTATATTTTTTCATTATCTAAAATCTTCACCTCCCGGTTTTCCATTAAAACCTTACCTCTGGCAATAGTTGTCTTAACCTGGTCTCCACTCATGCCCATCAAAACATGTGCCACAACATTATCAGCCGTTATGGGTGTCGGAGAATCATAATCAAGCACAATTATATCAGCCGAAGCACCCGGTTCAAGCACACCCAATTTTTTATTGAAAAAGCTGCTGGCAATTTTTTTATTATTAATAAGGGCCATTCTTTCAGTTTCAGCCATTCCGGCAGAAGGATGTGCCTGTTCATGACTTTGCAAAATACTGGCAACACCCATGCTTTCAAACATATCTGTGGTATAGCCGTCTGTGCCAAGACCAAGCTGTAAGTCTTTAGCAAGGGCCCTGCTCACAGGCGCAGCCCCCACCGCATTTCCCATGTTTGATTGGGGGTTATGAATCAAATTAACTTTATTTTCCTTTAATATCTCCATTTCCCCCTGTTGCAGATGAACACCATGAATGGCCAGGGCTCCTTCACTCCAGAGATCATAATCATCCAGCCTTTCTACTACACCTTCATAGCCTTTTTCTCTACTGTGGGCAACATCTGCCCAGCCTTCAGCAGTGTGTACATGAATGGGAACTTCCAGTTTATCTCTAAGCTCAGATATATCCTTTAAGGTCTCATCCTTTAAGGTAAAAGAGGCATGAAGGCCCAGTGTTCCTCCCAGCCAGTCCCGGTCTTTATCCGAAATATTTTTAATAAACCGTTCATTTTCTCTGAGGGCAGCCCTGCTTTTTTCCTGTCCGTGTCTGTCCGATATTTCATAGCAGAGATTGGCCCTGAGTCCACTCTCTTTTACAGCACGGGCTACAATATCCAGACTGCCGTCAATACTGCCAAAACTGGCGTGATGATCAAAGATGGTAGTAGTACCCCTTTTTATACTGTCAATCAGAGCAGAAATAGTACTGTAATATATATCCTCTTCATTTAATCTATAATCAAGTCTCCACCACAGCTTTTCCAGTATATCCACAAAGTCCTGAGGGGGTTCATCTGTTTTGAGATCCATTCCCCGGGCAAATGTGCTGTAAAAGTGCATATGAGTATTTATCATCCCCGGCATAATAACTCCACCGTGGGTGTGATGAAACTCAACTTCAGGATATTTTTCTCTGATCCTTTCTGTTTTCCCTAATTCTTTTATTTTTTTATCTTTTATCACCACAGCTCCATTATCAATTACAGTATAATCCCGGTCAAAGCTAAGGACCGGACCACCACCAACAATTAACATTTAATCATCCCCCTTTTAGTCTGCTATCATTTCCCGGGAAATCCGGTTGGCTTTAGTTATTATTTCCCTTTCATCAACATTAACCAGCTGTCCATCTCTTACAACAACTTCACCATTAACAATGGTTATATCAACTATCTGGGTATCACCGGTATTTATTAGAGCTGAAACGGGATCAGAAAGTCCCCCGGCAAAGCCCAGACGCTGACTGCTGACCATAAACATATCTGCTGCCATGCCTTCTTCAATACTGCCAATCTCGGGCTGATTGAGCAGCTTACTATTACCCTCAGTAGCCAGGGCCAGTACATCTTCAGCACTAATAGCCTCAATACCGGACATCAGCCTGTGCAGCAAAAAGGCTGCCTTCATCTCCAGTATCATATTTGAAGAATCATTACTGGCACTCCCGTCTACAGCCAGACCTACAGGTACATCGTTTTTCAGCATATAGGGGACTTTAGCCGCCCCTGAGGCCAGTTTTTGATTGGATACGGGACAGTGGGCTATCCCTGTCTGACTCTCTGCCAGTCGGTCAAGCTCATTTTCACTAAAATGTATGCCATGGGCATACCAGACATCATCACCGAGCCAGCCCACCTTTTCCATATAATCAAGTGGTCTCAGACCAAAGGTTTCCAGGCAGAATTGTTCTTCATCTTTAGTTTCAGCCACATGAGTATGGCTCAAAACTCCATATTCCCTGGCCAGCTTTATAGATCCTTTCATTAAATCCTCTGTTACCGAAAAAGGTGAACAGGGAGCCAGTACAACCCTTTGCATGGCAAACGGTTTACTATCATGAAACTTTTCTATTACTCTCTGTGAGTCCTTTAGTATCTCCTCGGCTGTTTGCACCACCGAATCAGGTGGTAAGCCACCATCTTTTTCACTCAAAGACATACTGCCCCGGGAACCATAAAAGCGT
>CAZSTU010000102.1:0-8852 GCA_964609745.1 uncultured Halanaerobiaceae bacterium | reverse complement strand
TGGAAATAGCCAGACAAAATCAGGACAAACTTGACTTATCTTCAAAATCAATAGCATCCTCAAAAGAGCAGTTACAGATAACAAAGCAACTAATCAAAGAAGCAATACAGGCTTTAAGTTCTACTTTAAATAGTTTAAGTCAGCAGATTATTGAGCTAAATGAAGATTATTTTGAATGTCTCAGTTTGGAAGAAGAGGCAAATGGAATAATTACTGTTTTTAAAGAGATTAATAAATGGGCAATTTCTGAAAAAGATAAATACCTTAAGGCAGTTGATAAAGATCAGTGGGATAAGATAAGCAATCATCTTGAAAGTTTAATTGAAGAATTTACAAGTTATGTTGAACGAAAAACAGCCCAGGAAGAATTTAAAGACCTGGACGTTGATGTAGGGGATAAAGAAGGAGAATTAACTTTATTTTAAGTGTATAAAGGAGTGTTATTTGTGTTTAAATTGCCGGAAAGTCTGGATATTTATAAAATTGAAGATGTAAGAGAAAATCTTATTGAATTTATTGAAAAAAAGTTAAAAAAGGGTGAAAAAGAAATTGTTTTTGATGCCGCGAAAACTGAAGATATGGATGCTTCCGGTTTGCAGCTTTTAATGGCAGCATACAGAACTATCAGGGAAGAAAAAGCGGAATTAAAAATAATTAACAGGGGCCAGAACTTTAATAAACTACTATTGTTAGCAGGAGCCGAGCAGCTCTGGAGAGGTGATGGCAATGAATAAGTTAATTCTGGCAGTCGATGATTCTCGTACAGTAAGAGCTTCTTTGCAATATACTTTGTCTAAAAATGGTTATGAAGTTGAACTTGCTGAAAATGGTCAGGAAGGGCTTGAATTATTGCATGATTTGAGTGATAAAAGGAAAAAGCCGGCCATGATTATTTCAGATATCAATATGCCAGTTATGGATGGGATAGAATTTATTAAAGAAGTTAAAAGTAAAATAAAGTTTAAGTTTATTCCCATACTGGTACTAACCACTGAATCACAGAAAAAAAAGAAAATGGAAGGAAAAGAGGCTGGAGCAGCAGGGTGGCTGGTCAAACCTTTTGAAGAAGAACAACTACTGGGTGTAGTTAAGAAGTTTGTAAAATAAGGGGAGAAATGCTAATGGTAGATAATAGTTTGCTTAAAACTTTTATGGAAGAGACAGAGGAAAATTTGCAGATTATGGAAGAAGCCCTGCTTGAACTTGAAAATAAAGAAAAAGATAAAGAACTTCTGGATACGGTTTTTCGTTCAATGCACAGTATCAAAGGTGGGGCAGGACTTGTTGGGTTGGAATTAATTAGTGATATAACACATAAATTAGAAAATATTCTGGAGGATCTGCGCCAGGAACAGCAGCAGGTACCGGAACCGGTTTTTAATTTTCTTTTTGAAGGAATGGATATAATTCGGGAGATGCTGAAAACAGAAGATTTTGAAGGAGAAGATATACCAGAAGCGCGGGAACTCCTTTCTGCCCTTGAAGATTATTATAGTGGTAAAAAAAATGAAGAAAGTAAAGATAAAAAAGAAAACAGCAATAATACCGGAGGTAAATTTTATAGGGTTAGGTTAAAGTTTAGAGAGGATATATTTGAAAATGGTACAGATCCTTTAATGTTAATTCTGGAACTTGAAGAAAACGGGTTTATTGTTAGCAGTAAACTTGATCCGGAAGGTTTACCCGATATTTATGAACTTGATCCCTATAAACTATATTTATCATGGGAGTTCATTATCTATTCCAGGAATAGTTTATCTAAAATTAAAGAGATATTTATATTTGTAGCAGATGATAATGATATTGAAGTGAAAGAAATTTCTAAGAAAAAAGTTAATCAACTAGAGGTAGATAAAGAGAAAATTAAATTATTACAGGAACAAAAAATAATTACTGAGATTCAGGCAGAAAAACTGCTCAAAGGAGATTTAACTCTTACATATATTTTTAAAAAAGATAATAAGCAAAAAAATGAGAATAAAGGAGAAAGTATTTCAAGGTCTAAAAAGAGTCAAAGAAGAGAAATGAAACAATCCAGAACTGTGAGGGTTGATGCCGGGAAATTAGAAGATATTTTAAACGATATAGCTGAACTTCTTATAGCTCAATCAAGGGTAAAGGAGTTAACATCAAGTTGTCTGGAAAAGACGGATCGTTCTACCAGAATGAATATTAATAGTTCTTTTGAAGATGTTGATAAAATAATCCGCAGAGTACAGGAAGAAGTTATGAATGCCAGTATGATACCTATTGCCGGTACATTCACCAGGATGCAGAGACTGGTAAGAGATATTTCCAGAGAAAAAAATAAAAAGGTAAATCTAAAGATAAGGGGAAAGGAAACAGAGCTGGACCGCAAAATAGTGGAACAGCTGGGAGATCCCCTCAAACATTTGATCCGTAATGCTATAGACCACGGTCTGGAGACTCCAGAAGAAAGAGAAGCAAAGGGCAAACCAGAAACAGGTACAATTATACTGGAAGCCTTTCACCAGGAAGGAAATATATTTATCAAAGTTAGTGATGATGGAGCAGGGATTGACAAAGATAAGGTCCTAAAAAGAGCGGTGGATAGAGGGCTGATTGAAAAAGGCCAGAAATTAAATGAGTCAGATATTTATAATTTACTCTTTAAGCCCGGTTTTAGCACTTCAGACTCTGTTTCAGACATATCTGGAAGGGGAGTGGGTCTGGATGTAGTTAAAAATAATATTAATAATATCAGGGGTAATGTAACTGTAGAATCGAGTCAAGATCAGGGAACTACTTTTACAATTAAACTTCCTTTGACCCTGGCCATTATTGATGGGATGATTATTAGAGTGGGTAAAGAGAGGTTTGTAATACCTTTGACTTCGATTGTAGAATTTGTTGATGCCAGACGTCAGGTATTCAAAAGAGTTGAGGGCAAAGGAACTATTATAAACTTGAGGGATGAATATATTCCTTATTTACCCTTATATCAATTATTTGATATATCTTTAGAAAAGGTGGAAGCTGTTAATAAAAAGGAAGGTTTACTTGTAATATTGAGTAATGGACAAAAGAAACTGGCAGTTCAGGTTGATGAAATAATAGGCGAAGAACAGGTAGTTATTAAAAGTGTTAAAGAAAATATGGGACAGGCTCGTGGTTTTACCGGTGCTACAATAATGGGAGACGGCAATGTCTCCTTAATTATAGATGTTAGCTCAGTTTTTGAAATGGCCCGTAATAAAATAAATTTTGATAATGGAGATAAATTTCATGCTTGATAATAAATTATCAGATAAGGAATTTTCCAGGATCAAAAAAATAGTATTTGAGAATATCGGAATTAATCTTACTGACCGCAAAAAAGCACTTGTAGTTTCCCGACTTTCCCGTAGACTTCGGGAACTTAACTTTGCTGGTTTTGAACAATACATAGAATATTTGAAAGATAATCCAGCGGAAATAGAAAAACTATCAAATAGAATAACCACAAATGTTACTCATTTTTTTCGGGAAAGAAATCATTTTATATATTTAAAAAATATCTTTCTCCCTGAACTTGTAAAAAACAAAGGGAAAAGGGTGATTAGAGCCTGGTCAGCAGGGTGTTCAACAGGAGAGGAACCCTATACTATTGCACTGGTTTTAAAGGATTTTTTTGCAGATAGGGATAAAAGCTGGAAAATAAATATACTTGCCTCTGATATAAATACTGATGTTTTAAAAACAGCGGCTCGTGGTATATTCAGTAAAAAAAGTGTTAGCAAAATACCCTATGACTTGTTAAAAGAGTATTTTTTACTGGGGACAGGGAATAACCAAAATAAGTTCAAAGTAAAAAAGGAAATAAGAGATTTGATAACTTTCCGAAAAATTAATTTAAATACAGGAAAAAGTTATCCAATAGGTGAACCACTGGATTTTATATTTTGTCGAAATGTATTTATATATTTTGATAGTGATACACAGGCCAGAATACTCGATAGATTTTACAACAATATATATACAGGAGGGAGGCTTTTTCTGGGGCATTCAGAAAAGATAAACCCGGCTCAATGTCAGGGTGAATGCTGGAGATTATGTGCCCCTACAATTTATAAACGGCTGTAAAATGAGGTGGATAAATTGCGCAAAATATACAGTAGAAAATATGAAAAAGACATATATGAAATATTCGCCGGTGAATTTTTTGTGACAAAAAAGAAAAATATTTTAATCAAAACACTTCTCGGTTCCTGTGTGGCTGTATTATTAAGAGATCGGGCGGCAGGGGTATTAGGTGTCAACCACTTTATGTTACCGGGAAACCCCCGCAAAAAGAATAAGGATAAAGGAAAAGATTTTCTTTTAAATAAGGATACACGTTATGGTATAAATGCCATGGAATTGATGATCAATGATATGATGAAAAAAGGGGCAGTAAGAAAAAATTTTGAGGCAAAGGTTTTTGGTGGGGGCAAAATTATCAAAAGTGGTTTAAATAAAGTTGCTGTCAATAATATAGATTTTATTTTAGACTATTTAAATATGGAAAATATACCGATTAAAGCCCGTGATTTGGGTGAAGATTACGGCCGACAGATTATTATTGTACCTGATAGTTTTACAGTATATCTCCGTAAAATTGAGATTTCCAGACTTGGTCGGGATACTATTGAAAGAGAGAAAAAATTATTATCCAGGACTAAGGATAAGAGTAAAAAATCCGGTGATTTAACCCTTTTTGATTGAGGAGGAGTATAAAATAATGGCTGCCAGTAAAATTAAAGTATTAATTATAGATGATTCAGCTCTGGTGAGAGAGGTATTAACAGGTCTTCTGGGCAAGGATAAAGACCTGGAGGTTGTCGGGACTGCTCGTGATCCGATGGAGGCTATTGATAAAATTAAAAAATATAAGCCTGATGTGTTAAGTCTGGATCTGCAGATGCCCAAAATGGATGGCCTCACCTTTTTAAAAAAGCTTATGTCAAACCATCCCCTTCCGGTGATTGTTGTCAGCTCTCTGACTAGAGAGGGGAGCAAAGAAACATTAAAAGCCATAGAACTGGGGGCGGTTGATTTTGTGGCCAAACCAAAAGTTGGTATTAATTCCGGCCTGGAAGAGATGAAGGCTGAAATTATACAAAAACTAAAAAATGCAGCTAATATCAGCCGCCAGGAAATTAAAAGACAGAACCGCAAAAATCACCTGCGTCAAAACAGCAAAGACAGTACAAAGGCTCCCCAAAATATGTCAATTGATACCACCATAGAGGTTATAGCCATCGGTGCTTCCACCGGAGGGACGGTGGCTGTAAGAAATATATTAGAAAAGCTGCCGGCAGATATGCCAGGTATTATTGTAGTTTTACATATGCCTGCCGCATTTACCACTTCTTATGCTGAAAGTCTAAACAATTCATGTGCCATGAATGTCAAAGAAGCTGAAAATGGGGAAGAATTTAAAAAAGGGACAGTTTATATTGCTCCCGGTGATAAACATTTAACTCTTGAACAGGGAGTTTCCGGATATTTTTTTAAATTAGATCAGGGCCCCAAAATACATCACGTAAGGCCTGCAGTAGATAAAACATTTGTCTCTATTGCAGATATTGTTGCCCCTAATTGTATCGGTATTATTTTGACCGGCATGGGTGAAGATGGAGCTGAGGGTCTGGCAAAGATGCACAGAAGGAATGCATTGACAATAGCTCAGGATAAAGAAACTTCAGTTGTATTTGGTATGCCCCAGAAGGCAATAGAAAAAGGAGTAGTAGATGAGGTTTTATCTTTAAATCGCATTCCGAAATTTTTAATTGAAAAATTAAGTAATTAAAATTTTTTTAAGGGAGTGAAGAACAATTAAACTAACTATCAAAAAAAAGTTATTATTTAGTTTTGGTTTGGTATTACTTTTGATGATAATAATTGGAGCAGCCTCTTTTTATATGCTCAATCAGGTGCAAAAGTCCAATGAAGAAGTTGTGGATATGATGGATGAAGTTAATTTTACGGTTCAGGCTGAACTTGATCACTATGTCTGGTTAAATGAACTTGGAGATACTTTTATAAATGAAGATGAATTTGAGGGCGAACTGGACCATACACAGTGTAATTTTGGAGAATGGTATTATGACACTCTTGAGTCAGAAGAATTTCAAAATTTTAATAGTGAATTTCGAGAGACATTTCGGCAATTAGAAGAACCACACCAGAAATTACACGCCAGTGCTCAGGAAATAAATGAAATACGCAATGATGATACCATATCTCAGGAAGAGAGAAACGAAAGAGCAGAAGAAATATATAATGAGGAAACTAAACAGTACATACAGGAAGTTAGTGCTCTTCTAACAGATATAAGAGATAATATTGAAGGTGAATCAAATATGGTTGTTGAGGAATCTGCTAGACAAAGCAGTCTGGCCAGGACCGCAATTATGGCCATTTCCATTGTAGCCATAATAGTTAGCATTATTCTTGCCCTGGTATTAAACAGCAGGATAACTACTCCGATTAATAATGTTGTGGCTTCTTTACGTAATCTCAATGAAGAAGAGGGTGATTTAACTACCAGACTGGAAGTTAATACTAATGATGAAGTTAAAGATCTTGTAGATGGATTTAACCGCTTTATAAGCAAATTACATGATATTATAAATCAGGTTCATAATTCTGCAGTAAATGTAGCTCACGCTTCTCGTGAAATTTCTGAAGGTAATCAGGATCTATCACAGCGGACCCAGGAGCAGGCTTCCTCTCTGGAAGAGTTTTCTGCTACAATAGAAGAAATAACTTCCTCCATGGAATCTTCGGGAGCTAATGCCCGTGAGGCCAATAATATATCCAGTCGGACCATGGAAAGTGTTCGTGAAGGTGAAGAAGTGGTAGAAAATATGCAGGAAGCAATGGATGAGATCACAGAAAGCAGTCAGGAAATAGCAGAGATAATTGATCAGGTAAATGACATAGCCTTTCAGACAAATCTTTTGGCCTTAAATGCTGCCGTAGAAGCAGCCAGAGCCGGTGAAGCCGGACAGGGTTTTGCAGTAGTTGCTTCTGAGGTAAGGAATCTGGCAGGTAGAGCAGCCGAATCAGCTGAGGATATAGAAAAACTAATAAATAATAGTATTGAAAAAATAGAGAGTGGTAATGATCTTATGACCCGCACTGAAGAAGTTTTACAGGAGATAGTGGAAAACACCAAAAAGACTTCTGATGTGGTGGGAGAGATAGCTGCTTCACTCAAAGAACAGAATGTAGCAGCAGAAGAGATTAACAATTCTGTAGAAGAGCTGAATGAGGTGACACAGCAGAATGCTTCCCTTGTCGAAGAAATTGCCAGTTCCAGTGAAAGTATGGAAAGTGATGCCCAGACTCTTTCTGAACTTGTTAATCAATTTACCCTTGCCGATGATAAAGAAGAAATTTCAGAACAGACTGAGGAATTTGAGCAGGAAGAAGTTGAAGAGACTGTGGAAGAAGATCAACATATTGAACAGGAAAATTTTAATGAGGATGATTTTGAGAAATTCTAAAAACTTGAAAAAGCAGGTGAAATTTTATGAGTTTATTTAAAAATAGAGGTATCGGCTTTAAATTAATTACAATATTTACTGTTATATTTGTCCTGGCTCTTGGAATTGTAACATTTTTATCCTATCAGCGGGCATCAGATAGCCTAATACATGAAATAGAAAATGAACTTAAAGCAGTAAGTGCTTTAAAGAGCAAAATTATTGAAGACTATTTAAATGATCTTTATAATGATGTCTATATGCTCTCCAATCTGCCCCTGGCTGAATCAGGTCTACCACAATTCAATGAAGCTTATGAAGAAGGACTTAATAGTGAAGAATATGAGCAGGTAGAGGACAATTTTGGAGATGATCTGGAATATTACCTGGAAAACTTTGAGCTATATGATCTGTTTTTGATCAATAATGAGGGAGAAGTTATTTACTCTGTGGAAAAGGGTGATGACCTGGGTACTAATTTAGATACCGGGCGATATAGTGATAGCGGTCTGGCCAGAGCCTATGAAAGGGGCAGGGAAGAGACAGCCTTTATTGATTTCTCTTATTATGAACCAAAAGATGAACAGGCTTCCTTTATGGCTTCACCTGTAAAGGATGAGGAGACAGATGAAGTTCTGGGAGTTGTCGCCTTTGAAATTCCCATCACTCAAATAAATAATATCATGCAGGACAGGACAGGCATGGGTGAAACGGGAGAAACCTATATAGTGGGTGATGATCACCTGATGAGAACAGACTCTATATATACTGAGGGGTCTGATATAATGGAAACAGAAATTGATACAGAAGCAGTCGAAAATGCCCTCGACGGTAATGAGGGGCTGGAATTAATAGAAGATTACCGGGGGAAGAGGGTATTTAGTGCCTATACTCCTCTAGAACTGCCCGGCCAGGATTGGGTAATGCTTACAGAAATTGATGAAACAGAAGTAATGGCACCCGTAATATCACTGCGTAACCAGATTATTATTATAGCTGTTATATTACTGTTTGTAGCTATTATTATTACCCGTGTTTTCGCCGGAAGAATAATACTTAAGCCAATAAAAAAGATTCAAAATGCACTTTCCAGAGTGGCATCTAAAGACCTGGATGTAGAAATAAGTCATGAAGCTAACGATGAAATGGGAGATATGACAGATAGTTTAAATGAGACAGTCAATAGTTTGAATCAGGCCTTAACCAGAGTGCAGAATAGTTCAGAAAATGTTTCCAATTCTTCAGATGAAATATCAGAGGGTAATCAGGATCTATCACAGCGGACCCAGGAGCAGGCTTCTTCTCTGGAAGAATTTTCTGCCACTATAGAAGAAATAACTTCCTCCATGGAATCTTCGGGAGCTAATGCCCGTGAGGCCA
>CAZSTU010000101.1:0-8855 GCA_964609745.1 uncultured Halanaerobiaceae bacterium | reverse complement strand
GAAGGAATAAACCGGAAAGTCTGGTTTTAAAATGCCAGAAGTACCTCTTATAAGCTCGAACTGGTTAAGAAATATAATCTTCGCAGAATAGGTATATGGCGTCTGGGTAATGGTAAAAGTGATTTGTGGGAGACCATTAAGGAAAATTTAAGATAATGAGACCAGACCATTTTTTAGAGCAACTATCACAGCCTGAGTCCGATCTTTAACTGACAATTTTCTTAAAATACTGCTCACATGATTTTTCACAGTTTTTTCACTTATATAAAGTTCTTCAGCAATATCTCTGTTACTCATCCCCTGGGCCAGCAGTTCAAGCACTTCCTGCTCACGGTTGCTTAATTCTTCTATCACTCTGCTGGTTGCTGTTTCATTTTTAGCTTTTTTCTCAATTTTAGCAGGAAATACCTTTTCACCATTTATAACCCTCTCAATAGCTTCTTTTAATTCATCCGGATTAACGTCTTTTTGAATAAAACCTTCAGCTCCCGCCCTCGTAACTTCATATACATATTCTTCTTCATCATGTATAGTTAAAATTAGTATTTTGATTTCAGGTGCAATTTCTTTAATTTTCCTGATAGCATCAATACCATTCATACGGGGCATATTGAGATCAAGTAATACAAGATCAGGAAAATGCTCTCTTACCTTGCTTACAGTTTCAAGGCCATCACTGGCTTCCCCAACCACTTCCAGTCCATCATAAAATGTCAGTAATTTACATATTCCCTCTCTCACTAATTCATGGTCATCTGCCACAAGTACTGTGGTGTTCTGCAATATTATTCTCCCCTTTCTTTTTCTACTGGTATTTGAATCTGAATCCTGGTACCTATATTTACCCTGGAATTAATATTAATTTCACCACCTATAAGTTCACAGCGTTCTCTCATATTAACCAGCCCATATTTGCCATCTTCCACTTCATCCATGTTAAAGCCTTTTCCATTATCGGTAATTAGCAGGTTTATACGAGAATTAACAAATTCAAGTCGAACCTGACAGTGGCTGGCATCTGCATGTTTATAAATATTATTCAAAGCTTCCTGTACCAGGCGAAAAATAGTGATTTCATGACTTGGAGGTAATCGTCTTTCATTACCTATAATATTAAGATCTACATCCAATTCAGTCTGTTCTTCAAACTTATCTACATATCTTTTCAGAGTAGGAATCAATCCAAGATCATCAAGAGACATAGGACGAAGATCATAAATGATTTTGCGAACATCTTTGACACTCATCCTTATCTGGCCTTTGAGATTGGCGAGTTCCTCACTGGCCTGCTCAGGATCCTTATCAAGTAACTGCTGGGCAAGTTCAACTCTAAAAACCAGATTGGCAAGTGACTGTGCAGGACCATCATGAATTTCTCGGGCGACTCTTTTTCTTTCTTCTTCCTGAGCCTCAATTATACGTACCGCAAGATTTTGTTTTTGCTGTAAATCATCAAAATGTTCACTCAAATCATTAAGTTCACCAAAAAGATATTCTCTTACCACACCCAGTTTTGATACAAGATTTTCTGCTTTTTTAAATGTATTTTTAAGAGTAACAAGTCTTTCTTCCAGTTTAGACCTTCGTTTTTTTAGCTGTTCTTCTTTTTCCTGATGTACTGCAATCTGTATGGATGTATCTTCTGCTTCTTCATATACTTCTTTTATTTCTTCCTCTGAATATTTATCAAAGTCTCTGCTAACTTCCATCAGCTTAATTCTCGCCCGACGATTTGCCTTTTCAAGTTCATCTATTTTATCTATTATATCATTAATTTCTTGATTTATCATCTTTAATTCATTTTCTACACTTTCCATTTCACGACGGGAAGATTCAGCTATAGAAAATACATCCTTTTTACTGGAATCCAGAGCATTTATTGTTTTTTCCAGAATTTCTTCAAGATTATATTTCAAGATTATGGCACCCCAAGTCTATTATTATTAATTAAATCTCCCCAGGACAATTATATATTCTATCAATATAATAATCGATAAGGAAAAAGACTTAATTCCCTTTATTCAAAGCTTCAGGATTTACCACATGTGGTATTTCTCTCCCTTTCAGTACTGCAACAGCATTTTGGGCTGCTATTTCCGACATTTTTCTTCTGGCCTCAATGGTTGCACTACCAGTATGTGGTGTCAATACTACGTTATCAAGTTCCATTAAACCAGGTTCTACCAGTGGTTCTCTTTCATAAACATCAAGACCTGCCCCTGCTATTTCACCGTTTTTAAGAGCTTTTACAAGATCATCTTCTTTTATAATTGGTCCACGACCTGTATTTACTATTATAGCCGAGTCTTTCATTTTTTTAAATTCCTTAGCCCCCAGCAAATGGTATGTACTCTGATTTAAAGGTGCATTAATTGTAATGAAATCTGATATTTGCAATAATTCATTAAAGTCTACATATTCTACATTAAGTTTTTCTTCCTCATTTCTATCAATTCTACTGCGATTATGATATATAACTTCCATGGAAAATCCCTGAGCCCTTCTTGCCACTGCTTTACCTATTCTACCCAGGCCTATAATCCCCAGTGTCTTACCATGAATATCAGTCCCCAGTAATAATTTGGGAAACCAGCCCCGAAATTTACCTGTCCGTGTAAAATAATCGGATTCTACAATTCTACGAGCAGCAGCTATTAATAAACCAAAGGTCTGGTCAGCAGTGGTCTCCGTTAGGACACCTGGAGTATTGGTTACAGCAATACCACGTTCAGTGGCTTCCTCAATATCTATATTATTATACCCCACTGCATAATTGGAAACAACTTTTAAATTTTGACATCTTTCCATTACTTCCTTATCTATTTTGTCACTTAACAAAACAAGCAGACCTTCTGCCTCTTTAGCTCTATTTATAAATTCTTCTTTATTTAAAATTCTTCGCTCAGTATTTACAATTACCCTGCATTCATCTTTTAAAATATTTATACCATTTTCTGGAATTTCACTGCTTACATAGACCAAAGGTTTGCTCAATTACTTTCACTCCCATTTACAAATAATTGCTATATTAGACCTTTCATTTCCTCTTTCTTTTTTTTCTTTAATTTATCCCTTTCTTTGCTGTAATCAAGAACCTCTACCTCTCCTTTTAGAGCACGTAGAGCCCCATCTGCCAGATTTTTCATTTCTTCAGAGCCAGGATAAATTTTGAGAGGGGCTATAAATTCTACTCTTTGTGTTAAATGCCTGATAATATAATCTGAATGAGCCAGACCACCTGTTACAAAAATGGCCTCAACCTCACCCTGCAGGACTGCTGCCATTTTACCAATTTCCTTAGCTATTTGATATATCATGCCCCGATACACTTTTTCTGCTTCTTTATCTCCATTAATAATTCTCTTTTCAATTTGTCTTCCATCATTTGTTCCAAGATATGCTGCCAGACCACCTCTGCCAACCAGCTTTTTCTTTAATTTGCCTTTATCATCTTCTTCCCTGAAAATATATTCCACTAGATCAAGAGCGGGTAATGTACCAACCCTTTCAGGAGAAAAAGGTCCCCCTTGATTGGCATTATTTACATCGATGATTCTACCCCTTTTCATTGCTGCAATGGAAATACCGCCTCCCAGGTGTACACCAATTAAATTTATCTCTTTCAGTTCACATCCCAGGTTTTCAGCAACGGATCTCCCAACTGCTTTTAAATTCAGAGCATGTGATTGACATTTTCTCGGCAGTTCAGGAAGACCAGAAAGTCTGGCCTCAGGTTCAAATTCATCCACTCCCACAGGATTTACTGTATAGGCAGCAATTCCTTCATTTATAGCTATTTCGTGAGCCATAATTCCTGCTAGATTGGAAGCATGTTCTCCATTTTTCCCTGATCTTAAATCACTAACCATTTCGTCATTAATCTTATAAGTTCCGCCTGGAATGGGATCAAGCAATCCTCCGCGTGCTACTATGGCGCTAAACTCTCCCGGAGAAAAACCTGCTTCTTTTATTGTATTGAGTACCATTTCTTTACGCCAGTGAAGTTGTTCCACTATCTTTGAAAACTGTTCTACTTCCTCACTCGAATGTGTTATTTTTTTATTCCACACTTCTTTTTCTTCAGAAAAAATAGCCAGTTTAGTTGAAGTAGAGCCGGGATTAATAGCAAGTATTTTTTTGGACATAATGATCATCTCCCTGTTAGTTGTTAACTATCCCCTTTTTGTCAGCCATAACCACAGCTGCAGCAATGGAAATCAACTTTATTTTAGCTGTATTCGCTCTCGAAGTAAGCACCACAGGCTGTGTTGTCCCACCTATAATTGTGGCTATATCATCTCCGGCAAGATAAACAGGACTTTTACCCAGTAAATTACCGGATACAATCTCTGGAACAAGCAAGATATCTGCTTTACCCGCCACATCACTTTTAATCCCCTTTATTTGGGCAGCTTCCTCAGATAGCGCATTATCCAGAGCCAGAGGACCATCCACAACTGCACCTTCAATTTGTCCCCTTTCACTCATTTTAGCCAGTGCAGCCGCCTCAGTGGTCTCTCTCATATGTTGGTTAACTTTTTCCACTGCAGCCAGTACAGCTACTTTTGGCATGTCATATCCCAAAAGATGTGCCACTTTAACTGCATTTTCTATAATCTGCTTTTTTTTGCCCAGATCAGGTTTAATATTCATTCCTCCATCTGTAACAAAAATAATTCTATTTAGAATTGTTGATTCTATCATTGCTATATGACTTATTAAACGATTAGAAGTCAATCCATAATCTTCACTTAACACTTCTTTCATAATCTGTGAGGTATCAACTATACCTTTCATCAAAATATGACAATCACCTTTTGCAACTAACTTTACAGCTTTTTCACAGGCTTTTTGCTTATTAGCAGTATCGATCAATTCAAAATTATTTGCTTCAAAACCTACTTCTGCAGCATATTTAATTATTTTATTTTTAGTTCCAATCAAAACTGGATCAATAAGCCCTTCCTGATAAGCCGAATATACTGCCTTTAATACCTCTTTTTCAGCAGCTGCTGCAACTGCCAGTCTGCTCCGGGAGCAGGAATATGCAAGCTCCTTTAATTGAGAAAAATTTTCTATCAAATTTTCCCCCTCCTGTTGATTTTATATAATATTCTTTAATTATATCTTTCTACAAAAAACAGGAAAATTCCTTTTTAAATTTATGTATTACCAGTTAAGATATTTATAAAAATCTTTTCCCGGTATTATATCACCCAGCACTACCCTTTTTTTAGCACCTGTTGCAGAAGGAATATTATTTTCTCTTCCTTTCATGGTTTCATAGGCCAAAACAGCAAAGGAAATAGCCTCTTTGGCATCTCCACTAAAACCTAATTCATCCTGTGTTAAAACCTCTGGCTTATTTTTTAACATTTCGCCTGAGTATTTTTCAATCATTTTCATTAATTCCGGATTATAGCTTCCCCCTCCCCCTACAATTATTTGGTCAATATTATCTATTAAATATTGTTGATAGGTGTTAATTATACTGTAAGCAGTAAAAGCTGTCAAAGTGGCAACTATATCTTTTTTGCCCAGATTTAACTTTTTAGACTTTTTTAAGACATTTTGTACATATTCCTCCCCAAATTCTTCTCTTCCCGTGCTTTTAGGAAAATCTCTAGCAAAAAATGGATGTTTGAGCAAATAATCCATTAGTTTTGATGAAATATCACCCTCTTCAGCCCATTGACCATCATGATCATAATTATATCTGCCATTACTCAATATTTTAATTGCTTTATCAATCATCATATTGCCAGGTCCTGTATCACTACCTTTAATCTCATTTATTGATGCTTTTTGAGGTATATATGTAAAATTTCCAATACCTCCAATATTTTGCAAAACCCTATTATACTTTGTGCTCCTGAATAATTTAAAGTCTACATATGGTACA
The DNA here is from genome assembly GCA_964609745.1 of uncultured Halanaerobiaceae bacterium. Taxonomy (GTDB): domain Bacteria; phylum Bacillota; class Halanaerobiia; order Halanaerobiales; family DATFIM01; genus CAZSTU01. The sequence goes on along the minus strand of CAZSTU010000101.1, from coordinate 2,953 downwards.
AGGGGAGCTCCCTCTCCACCAGCAGCAACATCCCTCATCCTAAAATTACAAACTGTAGTAATACCTGTTTTTTCTGCTATCGCTGCACCTGAACCAATCTGCAGTGTTGCTTTAATATCTGTATTCTGTACTAAATGATAAACTGTCTGGCCATGAGAACCAATCAGGTCCACCCCATCAAGAAGTACAGGAGTTGTATCAAGCAGATGCTCTACAGCTTCAACGAATTTATATCCAAGTTTCATATTCAAATAACAAATTTGGTCAACACTACTATTATCCTCCCGCGAAGCTTTTAGGATTTCCCGACGTAAAGTTTCTGAAAAAGGAATAGTTTTAAAGTCAAGTAAATCAATATTCAAGTTTTTTCCCTTATCCTCATTTATTTTTATCAGAGCACCATCAATACCGTCAAGAGAAGTACCCGACATTAATCCAATAACATTTTTAGACATTATTTATCCTCCTTTTGTCTGAGAGCATAATACACAGCCCCCATAACCGGTTTATTTTTAGGGTGATAAATATCAAAACCGGTATTCTTTAATTTATTTGAAAAGAATTTAATAAAATTTTTATTTTGAAATAAGCCGCCACTCACAGCAAATTTGTTCACCTTATAATCCATATCATCGACAAGAGCCAAAACCATTTTTATCAATTCATCAATCCCATTCTCTAAAATTTTTTTTGAAACTTCATCATTTTCACCTGCTTGATCTATCAATGATGGTGCAATTTTTGCAATTTTTTTTCTCGGCAATTTTTTATCATAGACCATTGGAATTAATTCATTTAAATTTGTTAAATCTAATTTTTCTTTTACTATCTGTAGAAGTTCTGTTGCTGGACCCCGTCCTTCACTGAATTTAACTCCTGCTCTGATAGCCTCCATGCCCAACCAGTAACCACTTCCTTCATCCCCAATAATAGGGCCCCATCCTCCTCTGCGTATTTTTTGTTTATCTTTTTTTAATCCATAGGCTATTGATCCTGTTCCGGCTATAAGTATTACTCCTTTTTTTCCTCCTGTAGCTCCAAGTAATGCAATTTCCCCATCATCAGTTATATAAAGTTCTGAAACCGGTAGTTTATCAATTAATTTTATCTTTAGTTTATTCTTATCGACTTTACGTCCTGCCCCTGCTATACCAAGGCCTAAAGTCTCAATATTACCGCAAGGTATATTTTCCCGTGCTTTTAAAAATGCTATATTTATTTCATTTATAGCTTTTTTTAATCCTACAATCTGATAATTACCGGGACCACTTTTAGTTTTTGTAAGAACTCTTTTTTTTGCAGTATCATATATTATACACCTGGTTGAACTACCGCCAGCATCTATACCTCCCACCAGCATCCTTAAACACCCCTTTTAAAAAATTAACGTTCCAAAACATTCACTATTAGATTATGCAATCTTGGCCTCAAAGAAATGATTTGTACATTATCCCGCGAAGGATGTACTCTATTACTGAGCAAAATTACTCCCAGTTTTTTTACGGGATCTATCCAGATAGATGTTCCAGTAAAACCAGTATGTCCAAAAGCTTTACCGCTAAACAAAACTCCTCCTGATGACCGATAATTCTTTATCAAATCCCAGCCAAGACCTCTTTTCTGTTCAAAATTCTCTGTCCAGCAGGAAGTCATAGTCATTATTGTTGAGGAAGATAAAACATTTTTTCCCTGATAGGTACCTTTATTTAAAATCATCTGTACAAAATTGACCAGATCTGATGAAGTTGAAAAAAGACCAGCATGTCCGCTTATTCCGCCAAGTGAAAAAGCATTTTCATCATGTACCTCCCCAATCATATATCTTTCTCTCCAGTCACAGTATTCTGTTGCGGCAAAATTATTTTTAGAATCAGACAAATTTTGCAGAGGATTAAAACAGGTTTTTCCCATATTCAACTTTTCTGAAATATATTCACTAAAATAGTGATTAAGATTCTTCCCGCTCACCCTTTTAACCAGATCACCCAGTAAAATAAAATTCGGATCACTATATTCAACTCTTTTTCCAATATTGGCCTCGAGTGGGAGGTTTAAAATATATTCAATTTTTTGTTCATAATTCATATCTTTATCCCATAATCTAACAATAGCCTGATAGCCTGATGTGTGTGTGAGCAAATGATAAATTGTCAACTCTTCTTTTTCTTCCGGAATATTTGGGAAATACTCTTTTAAATAATCCCATAAATTTATTTTACCATACTCTATAAGGTGCATTACTGAAATAGTAGTAGCAACGACTTTGGTCAGAGAAGCCAGATCAAAAATAGTGTCTTTATTCATTACTCTTTTTTGAGGTTCTATCTGAGCAAATCCAAAAGCCTGCTGATATATTAATTTTTTTTCGTCTGTTATTGCCAGAACTGCTCCAGGAAAAGTGCCATTTTTTTGTTCTTTATTCATTAACTCCGAAACCATTTGTAAATCCACAGACATATAGATTATCCCTCCAGAATTTTTTTAAGGGGTAAAAATTGAAAAATAGGTTCAAAACCTAATTTCTTATAATACTCCACTAAAGTCGTCCAATCTATAAAACAATGAATATAACCCTCTTTTTTAAATTCCTTTATTAATTTAGAAATCATATATAATCCCCAGCCATTTCCCCTGAATTGAGGTGCTATACCCAGGGGACCAAAACCACAATATTGTGAACTATAATAATTTCCCCAGTTTACATTTGGTCCCTGATAGGTTGAAGTTGACCTGTTAGCACGAATAAAACCGACTACTTTATTTTTATACCTGAGTATTCGGTAATCCTCAACTCCACCAGGAATCCTGGCAATATTTTGAGCCTCATATAACCAGCGCCCTGGAAAATATTTTTGCAAAAAGGCAAATAATTCTTCTTGAAGATTCTTATCTACTTTCATTAATTTTAACCTGGATGAATTTATAACTTCATGCTGATACTCGTAATCTTTTA
>CAZSTU010000100.1:0-8869 GCA_964609745.1 uncultured Halanaerobiaceae bacterium | reverse complement strand
TTTTGCGGCCGATCACCACTCTGTACTGAAACTGATTTTTCGTAGTGCGGGCGGACTCTCAAAATAGTTTATCACAGGAAGATCTGGCCTATCTGGCACCAGTTACAGGTACAAAAATTTACATGAACCTTGGTGAACCACAAATAATTGATCAATACCGTGAACTACCCTTTGATGGTATAGGACTAATGAGAACAGAATTCATATTTAATAATGTAATCGGGACACATCCTATATATTTGCTCGAAAATGGTGAAGGAGATTTGTTCATTAATGAACTGGCAGATGGCATTACCAGGGTTGCACAAACCATATATCCCAGGCCTTTAATCGTCAGAATGAGCGATTTTAGAACAAATGAGTTTAGAGGTCTAAAAGGCGGAGAAAAAGTTGAACCGGAAGAAAACAACCCTATGATTGGCTGGAGAGGTGCTGCAAGATATATATCTCCTGAATATAAAGAAGGTTTTCGTCTTGAATGCCGGGCAATGAAAAAAGTGAGAGATGAGTACAATTTAATAAATGTTCATGCAATGCTACCTTTTGTAAGAACAGTAAATGATGTAATAGAGGTGAAAAAAATACTTGCCAGTGAGGGGCTGCAGAGGTCAAAAGACTTTAAACTTTACTTAATGGCAGAAGTGCCTGCCAATATATTTATGGCTCAAGAGTTGAGTCAGCTTGTAGATGGGTTTAGCATAGGTAGTAATGATCTGACACAGTTAATAATGGGGGCAGATCGTGATTCAGGTATTTTAAGTAGAATGGGATATTTTGATGAAAGAAATCCAGCCATAAAAAGAGCTATAAAACAATTAATAAAAACAGCACATAAAAATGATACAACAGTATCAATTTGTGGTCAGGGACCATCTGTTTATCCCGAATTTGCTGAATTTCTGGTTAAAGAAGGGATAGATAGTGTTAGTGTAAATCCCGATACAGTGAATTATACCAGAAGAATGGTAGCCTCAGTGGAACAAAAAATGTTACTTAAGAATACAAGTAGGTGAAATTAAATTATGGAACTTTCTGATAGGCAATTGAAAATAATCGAAATTGTAAAAGATAAAGAACCAATCTCCAGTAATGATATTGCTAAAAAAATCGGTGTCAGTCGTGCTGCCTTAAGAACAGATCTTTCTTTGTTAACTATGTTAGATATACTGGAGGCCAAACCTAAAGTTGGTTATTTTTTCAATAACGATAAACACATAATTCGTGATATAGAAAAATTATTTAAACTACAGATACAACGAATAATGTCAATGCCTGTCAACATTAAAGAAGAGGTCAGCATATATGATGCTATTGTCAGAATGTTTTTAGAAGATGTTGGAACACTCTTTGTAATTAATGAAGATGATAAATTAAGTGGAGTAGTTTCACGCAAAGACTTACTCAAAATGAGTCTGGGACAGGGTGATTTAAAAAATACACCTGTTAATCTGGCTATGACCAGAAGGCCAAAATTAATCACAATCACACCAGATAATACATTTTATGAGGCTGCCAGAAAAATTACTGAAAATAAGATTGACGCTCTCCCTGTAATAAATGATGAGGAAAAGGCAATTGGCAGAATCAGCAAAACAAATATTACTAATACATTAATAGAGTTTGACTGGGAATAAAAAAAGGAGGTTATAAAATGCAAAGAGAACTGGCAATAGAATTTGTTAGGGTTACAGAGGCTGCAGCTTTAGCTGCTGCCCCCTGGATGGGTAAAGGCAAACAAAAACGCGCAGATAAAGCAGCCGTAGATGCTATGAGAGCTGTTTTTGAAACTGTTAATATTGAAGGAAAAGTAGTTATTGGTGAAGGTGAAAAGGATGAAGCTCCACGTCTGTATGTTGGTGAAGAAATTGGTAGTGGAGTTTCCGGACCCCGTCTCGATATAGCAGTTGATCCCCTGGAAGGTACCAGACTGGTTGCCAAAGGTCTACCAAATGCACTGGCTATACTTGCTGTTGCAGAGGAAGGAAGTCTTCTAAAAGCACCTGATACTTATATGGAAAAAATTGCAGTTGGTCCGAAGGCAAATGGGAGGATAAATCTGGATGCTACAGTAGAGGATAATTTACGCAATGTTGCTGATGCGTTAAATAAAAGTGTAAAAGATTTAACAGTGATAGTTCTGGATAGACCCCGACATAAAGACCTAATTAATGATATCCGTGAAGTTAGTGCCAGAATAAAGTTAATTAGTGATGGCGATGTTGCCGGAGGAATTGCTGCGGGTATGGAAGATACCGGTGTGGATATTTTAATGGGCACTGGAGGTGCCCCCGAAGGTGTATTAACAGCAGCAGCCTTAAAGTGTCTTGGGGGAGAAATCCAAGCCCGGCTTAAACCACGTAATAGTAAAGATGAAAGAAAAGCCAGAGAATATGGTATAAAAAATATTGATCGTTTAATGTTTACTGAAGATCTGGCCAGTGGGGAAGATACAATGTTTGCTGTTACCGGAATTACAGATGGTGAATTACTGAAAGGAGTTATGTATTCTGGAAATCAGGCAACCACTCAATCACTTGTAATGCGTAGTAAAACGGGCACAATAAGATATATTGAAGCTGATCACAAAATTATTCAAAAACCTGATTATTTCCCTAAAGATATTTTCAACACAAAAAATTGAATATTTTTTGTTACAATTTTGTAACTTTAGCAGTATAAAATTATAATAGGGGTCGATATTAATGTCCAGAGTAGATTTAAATGGAGCAAAAATTAATTACGAACTCGATGGTCAGGGCAAAGAAACAATAGTTATTCTTAATGGGATAATGATGAGTACTGCAAGTTGGACAGATTTTGTGCCTGTTTTTACAGAAAAAAATAATTATCAATTTTTGAGGATGGATTTTAGAGATCAGGGACAGTCAAGCAAACATCCGGAAGAATATGATCTGAATGTACATGTAGAAGATTTGTATAAATTACTGGAATATCTTGAAATTGACAGGGCTCACCTAGTAGGTATATCCTATGGAGCTATGGTGGCCATGTTATTTGAATTAAAATATCGACAAAAGGTTTCATCTCTTATTTTGAGTAATACCGTAGCAAAAGTTAACAAATATTTACAGGTAGCAAGTACAGTCTGGGAGGAAGCTGCTAGCCTCAACGATAGTGACAAATTTTTTCGTTTTAGCATGCCATTTATTTATTCAGATTACTTTTATAACAATAACTGGGAATGGATGGAAGAAAGAAGAAAAGCACTGGGTGAAGTCCTAACAAAAGAATGGTTTGAATCTCTAATTAGACTGTCAAAAAGCTCCAAGTATTTTGATATTTCGGATAAAGTTAGCAACATTAAGTCACCTACACTTTTAATTGGAGGAACTCGTGACCAACTAACTCCTGTTTATGAAATGGAAGAACTTGCAGAAAAAATACCAAATGCCAAAATGTTAATTATAAAAGATGCAGGTCATGCTTCCTGTTATGAAAAAATGGATGAGTTTAATACTGCAGTTCTTGGATTTGTAGCTTTAAATTCATGACTTAAAATTCTATATTTTGAAAGGAGTAATAATTTATGAGAGAAGTAGTAATTGCAAGTGCGGTGAGAACAGCCATTGGTAGTTTTGGAGGAGGACTAAAAGATGTTGAAGCTGTAAAACTTGGTTCAATTGTCCTCAAAGAAGCAATGTCCAGAGCCGGGATAGAAGGTAAAAACCTTGATGAAGTTATTATGGGTAATGTACTGCAGGGAGGACAGGGACAAAACCCCGCCCGGCAGTCAGCTATAGGGGCTGATATACCCTATGAGGTTCCGGCTATGACCGTAAATAAGGTATGTGGTTCTGGTCTTAAAGCTGTTAACCTGGCAGCACAGGCCATAAAGACAGGAGATGCCGATATTATTGCTGCCGGTGGTATGGAAAGCATGAGCCAGGCCGGCTTTATCGCCGAAGGAAGCCGCTGGGGCAATAAAATGGGAGACGGCAAACTGGTGGATATGATGATTAAAGATGGACTGTGGGATGCCTTTAATGACTATCACATGGGAATAACTGCTGAAAATATAGCTGAGCAGTGGAATATAAGCCGTAAGGAACAGGATGAATTTGCGGCAACAAGCCAGAAGAGAACAGAAAAAGCCATGGAAGAAGGAAGATTTCAGGATGAGATAGTACCGGTAGAAGTGCCACAGCGGAAGGGAGATCCTGAAATATTTGATAAAGATGAATATCCCCGCAAGGGAGTGACAGCAGAAAAGCTGGCCAAACTGAGACCTGCTTTCAAAAAGGAGGGGACAGTAACAGCCGGTAATGCTTCAGGTATAAATGATGGAGCGGCAGCAGTAATAGTTATGTCAAAAAAGAAGGCAGATGAGCTGGGGGTTAAGCCACTGGCCACAATCAAATCCTATGCTTCCGGAGGGGTAGACCCCAGGATAATGGGCACAGGACCCATACCTGCCACCAGAAAAGCGCTAAAGAAGGCAGAGATGGAGATAGAAGATATAGAACTGATAGAGGCCAATGAAGCCTTTGCCGCCCAGTCACTGGCAGTGCTGGAAGAACTTAATATGGATCCGGAGATAGTAAATGTAAATGGAGGGGCAATAGCACTCGGTCATCCCATAGGCTGCAGTGGTACCAGAATTCTTGTGACCCTCTTACACGAGATGAAAAAACGTGAGGTAAAATATGGTCTGGCTACTCTCTGTATAGGTGGAGGTCAGGGAGCAGCTACCATTGTAGAAAGAGATTAATGGCATAAACTTCATTATTTTAGACACTTTAATAATTAATTTTTGTATATTTTACCGGCCCCAGTGGCCGGTTTTTTTGTTGACACAATAAATTGTTATGATTATAATATTGATACAATAATGAATAGTAATTTTTAATAAATGAGGTGATAGGACTTGCAATTAACTTTAAATAAATATATTAACCGCAGACTTTTGCGGGCTCTGGCTGAATTTGATTTAATTAATGATAATGATAAAATAATGGTTGGACTTTCTGGAGGAAAAGACAGTGCATTTATATTATATGCCCTAAAAGTACTGCAAAAACATTTATCAATTAATTTTTCATTGTCAGCTGTAACGGTTAAACCTATTTTTACTAAACTTACCAAAAGTGACAGAGATAATATTAAAAACTTTTGTAATGATCTTGGAATAGATCACTTTTTTACAGAAATAAAAAGTATTAAAAATAAATTAGAAAATAAGGAAAATAATCTTTCTAAAAATCCCTGTGCTTATTGTTCTCATTTTCGCAGAGGAGCGATCATTGAAATAATGAATAAAAAAAAGTTTAATAAATTATGTTTTGGACATCACCGTAAAGATGTACTGGAAACATTTCTTTTAAGCCTCTTTTATTCGGGACAGCTTATAACTTTTCCTCCCAGGCGTTTTCTACCAGAAAATAATAAATATATTATAAGACCGATGATATATATCGATGAATATCAAATTAGAAATAAAATGAAAAAATTACCTTATTTACCTCTGGAAAACACCTGTCCCCATGATGGAAAAACCAAAAGAGATAAAATTAAATTTATTTTAGACAAGTTTGATGATAAAAAACAGATTTATAACAATCTTTTTGCTGCTATCAGACAAAGTAATGAGGATATTGAATTATGGCCAGACACAAAAAATGATAAATTAATTCAAAAAAGGGTTGCTGAACTCTGGAGTGGTTAAAGATTATGTATTATATATAAAGACCTTTAAGACTTGTAAGATAACCCCAATATGATATAATAATAATGATTTGGATTTCATTTTTACCCTCATAAATGCATACATTTTTAATGTTAATAAAAAAGAGGGGGGCAAAAATGAAATCTTTAAAAAAATCCCTGCAAAGTTTATTTGATCTTCCTGAAGAAATTGTGCTTGATTATCCCCTTATTATGCTTGTGGGGAATAGTAGATTATTTCTTGAAAATCATAGAGGTCTTTCTCTATACAGGGAGGAAAAAATAAAAATAAAGACTAAAACTGGATTTATAACAATAAATGGGTCAAAATTAAGTATTGAAGAAATTAATTCCACCCTTATTTTGATAAATGGTGAAATTGGAGATTTTTCATATGATTAATAAATGGCGTGGGATTAATTGGCTTAGATTTAGTAAGGGATTTTTATCGATTACTATTAAAGGGGACAATATAGAAAAATTTATAGATAAAATTATTTTAAAAAATATTAAAGTCTGGAAAATTAGAAAATTAAATGATAAAAAATTTGAGGCAAATATATATGCATGTGATTTTGCAAAATTAAATACAATTATTGATAAAAGCAAATACAGTGTTAAAATAAATAAAAAAAATGGACTGCCATTTATATTCAACAATATAATTAATGAGTTCACCTTAATAATTGGAATAATTATATTATTTTCAGTTATCTGGTTTAATTCACTTTTTATGTGGACAATAGAAATAAATGGTATTGAATCAATAAATGAAAGTGAAATAAGGCAGGATTTAAAATTAATGAATATTAAAAGAGGTATTTTAAAAAGTTCTATTAATTTAGTTAATTTAGAAAATAAGTTGATAAGAAATATACCGGAAATTGTCTGGGTAGATGCAGAGTGGTCTGGAACAAAATTATTACTGCAAATTGTGGAAAAGGAAAAAATAAAACCTGAATCCAGATCAGCAGTAGTGGCCAGATGCAGTGGAATAATCAAAGAATTAATATTATTACAGGGAGAGGCAGTTGTAAAAGAAGGAGATACGGTAATTAAAGGACAACCATTAATTTTACCTGCAGGGGAAGGTAAAAAAGCAACTGGAATTATTACAGCCCATATCTGGACTGAATATGAAATTGAATACCCTATTTTACAGCAAAATCATATAAAAAAACACAATGTTAAAAATAGAAAAGGACTAAGATTTAACAACTATGAATTATACTTTCCACCTTCAAAGCCTAATATAAAAAATGGCAGTACTTACATTTCACAACATGAAATATTTAAATGGAGGAATCTTAATCTATCTATAGAATTTATTAAAGAGAGGTATTATCTAACCGAAAAAATTGAATATAAATATACACCTGAGACGGCAACATTTCTCGCAAAAGAAAGAGCAATGGAAGAGTTCTTTAAAAAAATAGACCCATCTGCCAGAATTTTAAACTGTTATATATCAAATTTAGATTTTAATTCAGATAAAAATTATGTAAAACTAAATTTTTTAATAGAGACTGAAGAAAATATTGGAATTAAAAAGGAGGATTTTCGTGGTTGAAAAAGAAAAAGAAATAATTATTGAAGATTATCATACTGCAAGAAATCTTTTCGGACAAAAAGATCAAAATTTAAAAATAGTTGAAGATGAATTTAATGTAAAACTTATAGCCAGAGGAAATAAAGTTAAAATATCTGGTTCTGAAAATGAAGTAGAAAAAGCAGGAGAAGTAATAGATGAGTTATTGAGTATTGTTAAAAAAGATAAAAGATTGAGTAAAAGAGAAGTTAATTATGCAGTAGAATTATTACAGCGTAATAGTTCTATAAACCTGGAAGATATTTATAACGAAGTATTACAGATGAATTTTAAGGGAAAACAAATTAAAGTGAAAACTCTAGGACAAAAAATATATGTTGAAGCTATAAAAAATAAAGATATTGTCTTTTCTATTGGTCCTGCTGGTACAGGAAAGACCTATCTGGCAATGGTCATGGCTGTTAAGTATTTATTAAATCATGAAGTTAATCGTATTATACTTACAAGACCTGCAATTGAAGCGGGTGAAAAACTGGGTTTTCTACCTGGAGATATGCAGGAAAAAGTTGATCCCTATCTACGTCCACTTTATGATGCATTATACGACATACTAGGTCCGGAAAAAGTTAATTCATATCTGGAAAAAGATATAATTGAAGTGGCACCACTCGCCTATATGAGAGGAAGAACTCTTGATGATTCTTTTGTGATTTTAGATGAAGCTCAGAATACTAAACCACAGCAGATGAAGATGTTTTTAACGAGATTGGGTTTTAATTCAAAAGCAGTTGTTACTGGCGATATAACACAGGTTGATCTACCTCACAGTAAAAATTCGGGTTTAAAACAGGTGAGAAAAATACTTAATGATATAGAGGGAATTGAATTTGTTTATCTCACTGACCGTGACGTAGTCAGACATAATCTTGTCAAGGAGATTATTAATGCTTATGAACGTCATGAAGGCGAGGAATAAATATGCTAAAAAAAATTAAAAATTGGTGGAATGATATACCAAAGAAAGATATATTTTCTGGTAAAAAGTCAAAAAAGATTTTATGGGGCATATTGTTTTTAATTCTTCTTTCGGTAATAATTACTATAGATTTATTTCCCGGACAGGACACTCTCAATGTCGGCCAGGTTAGTAATCAGGATATAATAGCTCCTCGCACTACAACATTTATTGATGAGGAAAGAACTGAAGAGTTAAGAGAAATGGCAGCTGAATCAGCTCCAGGTGTATATGAAGAAAAACAAAATGTCGAAAATGAAATTAAAAAGAAAATTGATAAACTTTTTCAACTTAGTTTGGAAATTAAGGAAAATGAGGTTGAGGATTCCGAACAATCTTCTAACTCAGAAAATAAAACTGAAGAACTTGCAAATAAATTAAGAGAAGAATCAGAACTGGACTTAAGTGATGAAACTACAAAACTATTAATCACAGATGATGAAGATCTAATTAATGAATTACATGAAACGACTAATTCAATTATGGACAGGCAGTTAGAACAACGAATTTTGCCTGATGAACTTGATGATATAAAAGAAGAAATGGCTGAAATAGCTTCTGAACAGGACCTCCCTCAGGTTTATAATAGAGCGGCAGCTGATATATTACAGTCTGTAGTTGAA
>CAZSTU010000099.1:0-8926 GCA_964609745.1 uncultured Halanaerobiaceae bacterium | reverse complement strand
CTCGGACTCATTTCGTTTTCTAACAGTTAGAGGTTGTATAATGCCAAAATTTTTTATGGATTCAGCAAGTTCCATGATTGAATTTGAATCAAAGTTATTGCGTGGTTGATAAGGGTTAGTATGAATTTTGTCAATAGATATATATTGAACTTTTTCTTTGCTTTTATCTTTATTAAAAGGAAGTTTCATATCATAATACCTCCAATATTCAAATATATAATTCTTCATTAAATAATTATTTCCTGCCTATAAAGGACGTTTTTTAGGGATTCCCGGTCTACGGGGAAAATTTTCAGGAGTAGATTCATTCTTTTTTAATACAACCAGATAACGCTCACCCTGCAGCCCGGGAATATTTACATCACTAACAAAATTAACCTCTGTCCTTAGTTTTTTTAAAGCATTAAGACTTTCCTCTTTTTCATTTTTCCAGCCTGGTCCTTTATATAAAACTACCAATCCATTCTTTTTAACAAATGGAATGGTGTATTCAATTAAAATTTTTAACGGAGCTACTGCTCTTGCTGTAGCCAGATCATATTTTTCTCTGTATCCATTTTGATGTGCTAATTTTTCAGCTCTTTCGTGCAGTATCTCCAGATTATCATTTAATGAAAGTTTGTCTGCTGTTTTTATCATAAATCTCACTTTTTTTAAAGTAGAATCAATTAATACTGATTTTAGTTTAGGTCTATAAATTTTCAAAATTAAACCCGGCAAACCCGCTCCACTGCCAACATCAATGAAATTATCAAATTGTAAATTCTTAATTTTAAATATACTCAAAGAATCAAGAAGATGTTTTTGAATGATTTCTTCTATATTTGTCACAGTGGTTAAATTATACTTTTTATTTTCTTCAATTAAAAATTGTGTGTATTGATATAGTTTTTTATTTTTACTATCATTAGATTCCACTTTCATCTCCTCTAAACCTTTTTTAAGACTATCATTAAACTCCTGCCATTTCATTAATTTAAACCTCTCCCTCTTCCTTTTTATTTTTTTCCAGATAAATCATTAAAACAGATATATCAGAAGGAGAAACTCCTGAAATACGAGAAGCCTGTCCCAAAGATCGAGGTCGAATTTTATTAAGTTTTTCTCTTGCTTCAAGCCTTAAATTATCCAGTTTGTTATAATCTATATCTTCAGGTATTAATTTGTCCTCCATTTTTTTAAATTGTTTTACCTGAGCCTCCTGCCTGTCTATATAACCTTTATATTTCACCTGAATTTCCACTTGCTCTATAACCTCATCAGGATAATCAGGTAATTCATCTGTAAAATATCTCAGATCTTTAAAATTCAACTCAGGCCGTCTCAATAATTTTTCCATTGTTACCGGTTTGCTTAAATTACCACTATTTAATTCTTCTAATTTATTTCTGACTTCAGAGGTAGGATTAACCTGCTTTCCCCGTAAAAATTCAAAAGTATTTTCTATCATTTTTTCCTTCTTTTTAAATTTTTGATAACGTTCTTCAGAAATTAAACCTACATCATAACCAATGGGTGTTAACCTCTGATCAGCATTATCCTGACGTAAAAGCAATCTATATTCTGCCCGGGAAGTCATAATTCTATAAGGTTCTTCAGTCCCTTTAGTTATTAAGTCATCTATCAAAACACCAATATAGGCTTCTGATCTTTTGAGTATGAGAGGTTCTCTGCCCGCAAGTTTCAAAGCAGCATTAATGCCTGCAATAATCCCCTGGCCAGCAGCCTCTTCATACCCTGATGTACCGTTAATCTGACCAGCTGTATAAAGCCCCTCTATTTTTTTGGTTTCAAGAGTTGCTTTCAGCTGAAAAGGATCTATACAATCATATTGTATTGCATATCCCGGACGCATAATTTCTGCTTCTTCCAGTCCCTTCATTGTTCTAAGCATCTCGATTTGTACATCAAATGGTAACCCAGTAAATAACCCTGCTACATAATATTCATCAGTATGTTGTCCTTCGGGCTCTAAAAATATTTGATGTCTTTCCTTTTCTGGAAAACGAACTACTTTATCTTCAATAGAAGGACAATAACGCGGTCCCACACTATCTACATCTGTCAATAATATGCTTTTATTTTTATTTTCCCTAATAATCCTATGAGTCTCTTCATTAGTGTAAGTTAACCAGCAGGGAACCTGTTCTCCTCTATAAGGTTCAGATTCAAATGAAAATGCCAGTCCATCATCTCCACTCTGTTTTATCATTTTAGAGAAGTCTATACTGTTTTTGTTAACTCTCGGAGGTGTATCAGTTTCAAAACGTCTAAGAATTAAACCATGTTCTTTTAATGATTCCGATAATTTGTTGGCAGGATACTGTTGATTTGGACCTGATTCAAAAACTGTCTTTCCAATTATTACTTTTCCTTTAAGAAAAGTTCCGGTGGTCAATATAACCTTTTCCCCTTTGTAGAAAATGCCGGTTTTTCCCACAACACCATTTATTTTACCATCTTCTACAACTATTTTTTCGACAACTTCCTGTTTTAAGTCGAGATTTTTTTCTTTTTCCAAAACTCTTTTCATTCGTCGATGATATTCTTCTTTATCAGCCTGCCCTCTTAAACCATGAACTGCAGGACCTTTACTGGTATTCAGCATTCTGATTTGAATCATTGTTTCATCCATATTTTTAGCCATTTCACCACCAAGGGCATCAATTTCCCGTACTATATGCCCCTTTCCCGGTCCGCCCAGAGAAGGATTGCAGGGCATAAAAGCCACATGGTCAAGGTTTACAGTTAAATTTAGTACTTTAAATCCCATTCTTGCCGGTGCAAGGGCAGCCTCACAGCCAGAATGTCCGGAACCTACCACTATAACATCATATTCTTCTGGATATACAGATGTATAAGAACTCATTATTTCACTCCTTGTTTATATTATTTACCTATACAAAAATCAGAAAAGATTCTATCCATAATATTCTCATCAATAGTTTCTCCTGTTATTTTCTGGAGACTGTTCAAAGCATCTTTTAAATCAATTGTAAGAAAATCATAAGACATGTTTTCTTTGTATGATTTTTTTACTTTTTTCATACTTTTTAAAGCCTTCTTTAAAGCATTTTTATGACGGGACCTTGTAATAAAAACATCATCCTTGCTTTTAATTTCCTCATTAAAAACTTCATCAAGAATAGTCTTTTTTAGTTTTTTTAACCCTTTTTCTTTTTTTACTGACATCCAGAGTATTGGATGTCCAGTAAAATTATTTTTTATTGTATTTTCATCTATTTGACGAGGCAGGTCTGTTTTATTAACTGCAATTAATACCGGCTTATCTTTTATAAGGTTATAAATTTTAAAATCATCTTTATTAAGTCCCTGGTTGACATCAAGCATCATGATTACTAAATCAGCTTCCTTTAAAGAATTTTCCGTTTTTTCTACCCCTATTTTTTCTACCATATCATCTGTTTCCCGAATTCCGGCAGTATCAATTATTTTTAAAGGTAATCCATCCAGATTAATATACTCTTCTATAATATCTCTAGTAGTTCCCGGTATTTCAGTAACAATGGCTCTTTGTTCCTGCAACAAAGTATTAAGCAAACTTGATTTACCTACATTTGGTTTTCCCACAATCACTGTTTTTAAACCTTCCCTGTATATTTTGCCCTGTTTACTGGTTTTAAGTAAGTCCTTAATATTTTCTATTATATTATTTATCCTATCTCCCAGTCCATCTTTATTAAAACCTTCAATTTCATCTTCAGGGAAATCAATTGCAGCTTCAAGGTGTGCCAGCAATCCTGTTACTTCATCTTTTATTATTTTAATTCTTTCAGACAAATTACCTTTTAAATTATTAACAGCCATTGATAAACTTTCTTCAGTTTTAGAATTAATCACTTCCATAATGCTCTCAGCCTGAGCCAGGTCAATACGTCCATTTAAAAAAGCTCTTTTTGAAAATTCTCCAGGTTCTGCCATTCTTGCTCCATTTTCTAGAACCAGATCCAAAACTTTTTGTAATGGTACCATTCCTCCATGACAGTCAAATTCAACAACATCTTCACCTGTAAAAGAATGAGGTTTTTTCATAACTAGAGAAATAACTTCATCTATTTCATCTTCTGTACCGGGATCAATAACAAAACCATAGTGAGCTGTATATCCACTGGCTTTTTTCAATCTTTTATCTTTTTTGCCTTTAAAAATTAAATCTCCAATATTTACTGCTTCCGGGCCACTTATCCTTATCTTACCTATCCCTGCAGTACCCAGTGGTGTAGCAATAGCAGCTATTGTATCCTCATTTAAAATATTCAATCTTTAAAACCTCCTCTCACAAATAAAATCTTAAAAATTAAACCCAGCAGGTATAACTCCCACTGGGTAATAATAATTTTTCAACTATACATATTTTTAATTATTCTCATCAGTTGTTTCTATCATAACCTTCCGGAAAGGTTCTTCTCCTTTACTATAAGAAGTAACTTTATTATTATCCTTAATAGCCATATGAATTATTCTTCTTTCATGTGGAGGCATTGGTTCCAGTACAACTTTCCTCCCAGTTTCAATAGCTTTTTTAGCAAGTTTATTGGCCAATCTAATTAAAGTCTGCTTCCTTCTTTCTCTATAACCTTCAGCATCCAATAAAACACGAAAATAATTATTTGTTTCCCTGTTAACAACAAGTGATGTTAAATACTGTAAAGCATCCAGTGTTTCTCCTCTATGTCCAATAACAATACCCAGGTCAGAAGATTTTAAATTATAGGTAACCTGTTCAGAGTTGGTTTCATTTTCTAAAACCTCTACCTTAACATCCAGTGTTGTGGAAGAAAACAAATCTTCTAAAAACTGCTGTCCAATTTCTACAGGATCGACTTTTACTTTAACATCCACTACCGCTTTCTCGCCACCAATAATACCTAAAAAACCACTACTTCCTCTTTTTATAATATCAACCTCAGCATCATCCCTGGAAATATCCAGTTTTTTTAGGGCTTTATTTATGGCATCCACCACAGTTTTGGCTTCCTGTCGAACCTTGCGCATTATTATTCTGCAGCCCCCTTCACTTCAACTTCTCCAGCAATTAGATACTGCTGTACTCCTGTAAAAATCGTGGAGGTAAACCAGTACAATAATAAAGCTGATGGCAATTGAAATCCAATAAAGAGAATAAATAAGGGCATTATCCACATCATCTTATTACTCTGTCCACCTGAACCAGAGATATTTTGAGTAATGTATGTCTGGGCAAACATAGCCACAGCATTAATAATTACAAGAGCTACATCAGGTTCTGCTAGAGAACCACTGGTTATATTTCCTATCCAGAGAAATGCGGCATCTCCCATCGCATCCTGTAAACTTAAAATTGCCCTGTAAAGAGGAATTAATATTGCCAGCTGTAAAATCATCGGTAAACAACCTGCCGCTGGATTAACTCCGTGTTCCTGATATAATTTCATCATTTCCTGTTGTTGTTTTTCTTTATCATCATCATATTTTTCCTGAATTTTTTTCATCTCTGGTTGAATTTTTTGCATTTCATTCATAGATTTTGTCTGCTTAATAGTAAGCGGTAATAAAGCAAATTTAATTATTAAAGTAAACATGATAATTGCCAATCCGTAGTTATGGACTATTCCATTAAAAAAATTTAACGCCTGTACCATCCAATCAATTAAAGTACCAAACATCTTTATTTTGCCTCCTATTCTAATGGATCATAGCCTCCGGGATTAAAGGGATGACATCTAACTATTCTCTTTAATCCCAGCCAGCTTCCTTTAAATACTCCATATTTTTTTAGTGCCTGTTTTGTATAACTCGAACAGGTGGGATAAAAGCGACAGGTTTTTGGTGTCCAGGGGGAAACTATTTTTTGATAAGTATTTATAAAAAAAATAAGTAATTTCCTCATAAACAAACATCCTTTTCAATTTAAAAATATCTCCATTCTCTGCAATAATTTAATAACATCTTTTCTTAATCCCCAAAAATCCAAATTCACCACCGGTTTGCGAGCAATAAAAACCAGGTCATAAGATTTTTCAATATTTTTTTTATCCAATTCTCGTATTATTTCTCTAAATCTCCGTTTCAATTTGTTTCTGATAACAGCTTTTCCAATTTTTTTACTTATGGAAAATCCATAACGATTATAATCCAAATTATTTTTTAACTTATACATAACCAAGTATTTTGTGGCCCCTGATTTTCCATTTCGATAAACTTTTTTAAACTCTCCAGTCTTCTTTAGACTATGCAAACACCAGCTCCCCCTGTTCTAGTATTTAATCCATTCATTTAAAATTATATGCTATTTATATTATAGAGTCAAGTATATTTGGATTTTCCACAAAAAATCTGCTTCTGATTTTTGTTGATAATTTGTTGATTATCTGTTATTATATTATTGGCTATTGTTGAAAATTTTAAATCTACATTATATATTTAATATGTGAATTTGTTAAATTTATTATCAACAAAATAATATATTCTCTTATATACACAAAAGTTATCCACAATTTTATTCACATTTATCCACAATTTGTTGATAAACAACCGTTCTATCTATATAAATGTGGATAACTTATTTATTTTATCAACATTTTTGTGCAAAATATATTCATATAAACACTATATCTACTGCAAATCAGTGATTTAATTATCAACAAAATTTTGTGGAGAATTTGGTTTTTTTCCACATTTTGTTGATAATATTTTTTTATAAAAGAATCAGTCATACAGGAGGTATCTAAATGTCCTTTTCTCAAGAAGAATTGGAACATATCTGGCAGGAGTCACTAAATAAAATCAAAGAAAAATTAAGTAATCCAAGTTTTAGAACCTGGTTTGCCAATACATCACCATTAAAAATAAATAAAAATAATGAATTAATAATTAAAGTTCCTAATGATTTCATTAAAGATTGGATTGAAACACGTTATATAGATATGATAGAGGAAGTTATTCATGAACTTACTAATAATAACTGGAACATAATATTACTCACCCCGGAAGAACTTAAAAAAATAAATACTGAAATAAATAATAAAAATGAAGATAATAATGAAAAAAAAGAAAATACAAAAAAAGATGAAAACCTTTTTTTAAAAAATGGTTTAAACCCTAAATATACCTTTGACACTTTTGTGGTAGGAAATAGTAATAGATTCGCTCATGCAGCTTCTCTTGCAGTAGCAGAAGCACCTGCTAAAGCTTATAACCCCCTTTTCCTTTATGGAGATGTTGGATTAGGAAAAACGCATTTAATGCAGGCTATTGCCCATTTTATTCTAAAACATAATCCAGAACAAAAAGTAGTATATGTATCTTCAGAAACCTTTACAAATGAATTAATTAATGCCATTAAAGATGATAGAACAGCAAATTTTAGAGATAAATATAGAAACATAGATATACTTCTAATAGATGATATACAATTTTTAGCCAATAAAGAACGAACACAGGAAGAATTTTTTCATACTTTCAATGCTCTACATGAAGCAAACAGACAGCTTATTATCTCCAGTGATAGACCACCTAAAGAAATACCTACACTGGAAGAAAGATTAAGATCACGTTTTGAATGGGGCTTAATTACAGATATTCAAAAACCAGATCTGGAAACAAGGATAGCAATCTTACGTAAAAAAGCCGATTTAGAAGATTTACAAATTCCAAACGAAGTAATAATTAATATTGCAAATAAGATAAAATCCAATATAAGAGAACTAGAAGGTGCATTAATTAAAGTTATAGCCTATGCTTCTCTGGTAGATAAAGAAATTGACATTGAACTTGCTGAACAGGCTCTAAAAGATCTCGTAGTAGAAGAAGAAAATCAACAAAAAAGAGAAGTAACTATCGATTTAATAAAAAAAGAGGTTGCAGATTATTATAACCTTAAAGTTGTAGAAATGGAATCCAAGAAAAGAACACAAAATATTGTTTTTCCCCGACAAATAGCAATGTATCTCGCAAGAGAAATGACCGATTCTTCTTTACCTCAAATAGGTAAAAATTTTGGAGGTAGAGATCATACAACAGTAATTCATGCTCATAATAAAATAGAAGAAAAATATGAGAATGACGAAGATTTTAAACAAACAATCAAAAAACTACAAAGTAAAATAGAAAGGTCTTAATAACCTGTTCAAAAGTACCTTAATTAAATGTGGAAAAAATGTTAACTATTTTTAGATGTTAAGTTGTGGATAATATCGTAATTTATTTCAACAGCTTTTCTACAGCCAAAATCCTTATATAACAGGATTTAAAACACTTTTTAACATATCTACACTCCCTACTACTATGACTACTAAGTTAAAATTAAATAAAATATATTATAAGAATAATCGATAATGTGGAAACTTAAAAAATCAAGATTGTTAATTTTTAATGTAAAGTCAAAAATTAATGGAGGTGTAAATTATGGAATTTACCATTAATCAAAAGGAAATGCATCAGGCTATTCAAATAGTCCAAAAAGCAGTTGCTTCTAAACAAACAATGCCTATTTTAACTGGTATTCTAATTAAAACTGAAGATAACAACAAACTTACATTTACAGCAACTGATATGGAAATTGGAATAGAACACAGAATAACTGCAAATATTATTGAAAACGGAGCAATAGTAATACCTGCAAAGTATATTACAAATCTGGTTAGAGAATTACCGGATGACAAAATTAACTTTAAGGCAGACAGTGAAAAATTTCAGGCCAAAATAGAATGTTTAAATTCAAGTTTTAAATTAAACGGTTATGACCCAAAAGAATTTCCTCAGCTACCAGCAGTAAAAACACCATCCAAATTCAATTTACCCACTTCAACCTTAAAAAAACAGATCAAAGAAATAGAATTTTCCACTTCAAATGATGAAACACAACCAACTTTGACAGGAGCTTACTTTTCAATAACAGACAATAATATGACAATGGTTGCTACCA